>JABHXS010000062.1 GCA_018657165.1 Nitrosomonadales bacterium | reverse complement strand
GAAAAATTCTCAGCACATTTTAATCAAGCACCTATCATTCAGGTTTCCGGTCGAACGTTTCCAGTCGATATAATTTATAGACCATTAAAACAGCTTAGCCAAGATGTGGTTGAAAATATTGAGGATGCTGTGTTATCAAGCATTAACGATCTGCCTCCTGGTAATAAAGGAGATATTTTAATTTTTCTACCGGGTGAGAGAGATATCCATGACATCAAAAAATTCTTAACCGACCAGCTTAAAAATAAATTTGAAATTTTGCCACTCTTTTCAAGGTTACCCGTCAAGGAACAGCAAAAAATATTCAAGCAGGGTACAGCGAGAAGAATTATCTTAACGACCAATATTGCAGAAACATCACTCACAGTCCCTGGCATTAAATATGTTATCGATACCGGTCTTGCTAGAATTGTACGTTATAACCCAAGGCTAAAAATAGAGCAGCTCCTCATCGAAAAAATTTCCCAAGCCTCAGCTAATCAGAGGTCAGGGCGTTGTGGTCGAATAGCCCCGGGTGTATGTATTAGGCTTTATGACGAGGAAGATTTTGATCTAAGACCCACCTTTACCGATCCAGAAATTATGAGGACCTCTCTTGCCTCTGTAATTTTAAAAATGGCTTCACTTGATTTAGGGCCGGTACATCAGTTTCCTTTCCTTCAACCACCTATTAATAAATTTATTCAGGATGGCTATCAATTACTTTACGAGCTTGATGCGGTCGATCGAGATTTTAAAATCTTACCAATGGGGCATCAGTTGGCCAAGCTTCCGCTTGATCCCTCCTTGGGGAGAATCTTAATTGAGTCAAACAAACAAGCTTGCCTGAATGAAATTTTAATTATCATCAGCGCACTTAGTATTTCAGATCCCAGGGAGCGACCCTTAGACAAGGCTGAAAAAGCAGATCAAGCCCACCTTTTATTTCATGACCCCGATTCAGGATTCATGAGCTTCATCAAGCTATGGAAATTACTGGATGCAAAAATTAGTATTAAGAGCGGCAAGGGTTTGCGAAGTTTTTGTCAGAAATATTTCGTTTCTTATACAAGGATTAGGGAGTGGCAAGAACTTTACAAACAGTTAGCCGAAATGACAAAGGAGCTTGATTTTAAGGCCAGTAAAAAAGATGTTACTTATGAAAGAATCCACATATCACTCTTAACAGGCTTGTTAGGAAATATTGGCACTAAAATTATTGATAGCCATGAATACGTAGGCACGAGGGGGATTAAATTTTTAATTGGGCCAACCTTGTTTAGAAAGAAAAATTATAAATGGGTGATGGCCGCTGAGATTATTGATACGGGTAAATTGTATGCCCAATGCATAGCTAAAATTGAGGTGGATTGGATTGAAAGGTTATCCAAGCATCTGGTGGAGTATGAATACAGCAACCCTAGATGGAACTCAAAGTTGAGTAGGGTGGATGCCAGCCAAAAAACATTGCTTTATGGCCTGGTCATAAATGCCAACAAAACGATTCATTATGGCTCTATCAATCCGGAGGAGTCGAGAAGTATTTTTATAAGACAAGGCCTTGTCGAAAACCAGTATGAATCACCGGCCCCTTTTTGGACTCATAATCAAAAGTTAATTGATGAAATTAAGCAGCTTGAGCATAAGTCTCGAAGGCAAGATATTCTAATTAATGATGACATCCTGTTTGATTTTTATGACAGCAAAATCTCAAATGAGATTATGAACGGGGCTGGTTTTGAATTTTGGCGAAAAGGTATTGAGAAGGATGAGCCTAAATTTTTATTCCTTTCCAAAGATTATTTGATGCAAAAAAATGCTGATCAGATTGATGGCGTTCAGTTCCCAGATCAAGTGAAACGAAACAATGTCGATGTAAATTTAAACTACCACTTCGAGCCGAACCATCCGATGGATGGTTTGACCGCCAGTTTTCCTTATCACGGGTTAAGTCAGGTTAAGCAAGAATCATTTGATTGGCTAGTGCCGGGGATGATTCGAGAGAAGGTGCTTAACGTGTTTAAATTACTCCCCAAGCCAGTTAGAACCCAACTAACACCATTACCCAAAACGATCACAGAATTTTTAGTGCAGGCTGACACAACAAATAATTTTAACCAAGAGCTCACTCAATTTATTAGAGAGAAAACCAAGTCAACTTTGAGGGTCGATGCAACTTTGGTAAAAAATTTACCCATGCACCTCAAGGTTAATTTTATGATCACGGATGATGAGGGGGTTGAAATTGATACCTCAAAAAAATTGTCTGAATTGCAAGCTGAGCATAAGGAAAAGGTGACGGAGGTTATTGAGGAGATGGACTTTGATATTGAAAAAGATGACCTGACTTTTTGGCCAGAGCATGATGTCCCTGAAAAGGTCAGCGCTGAAAGGCAGGGCGAGGAGATTGTAGGTTACCCTGCATTGATCCCCAATGAAGTTAATGTTGATCTCAAGGTATTAGATAATGAGACCGAGGCAAAATCCTTGCATCAGTTGGGTGTCAGAATGCTGCTCACACTTCAATTAAAAGATCGCATTAAAATATTAAAAAAAACACCCCCTCAGTTTGATCGCTATGGACTATCCCTTAAAACCTATATTGAAACCGACGCCCTAAAAGAAAACTTTATTGAGATTGTTTTGAACGAATCAATGAACTGGAGTGAACCCGTGCCGAGGACAAAAGGTAACTTTGAAAAACTGGTCACCTTTGCTAAGAAAAGAATAGGGGAGGTGATTATCGAACTTTCAAATTCTTTGACATTAATTGCTGAGAGTTATCATGCCATCACGCTTGCCTTAAAAAATCAACAACACCTACCCGCAACGGTAAGGGAGGATATCGACGAACAGTTAGAGCTTTTATTACCCGCTTATGAACCCCCATTATTTGTTTATGATCAGATAAAGCATTTTCCAAGATACTTGGCAGCGTTAAGGATTCGCATTGAAAAATATACACAACGACAAGAAAAAGATGCCGAATCACTTAAAGGACTAAAACGTTTGCAAGACAAATGGATTGAGAAGGTGATTGATTTTGTTGAAAATGACGAGGAAGTGCCGGATATGTATGTGGATTTTCAATATGCATTACAAGAATTAAGGGTCTCCTTGTTTGCACAGGAATTAAAAACCTTATATCCCATCTCACAAAAAAGAGTTGAGAAGCAATGGTATGAGATGATGTTGAAATGATTAATAAGATAAAAAAAATGATCGGCTTAGTAAGTGAAAAAAAACCACAACGCGAAGGCAGTTTTGATGAAATGACGGTGGATATGAGTGAGTCAAATGATGTCAGATCTATGCACATTGGTTCACCTACTATCCAAAGCTCAATGAGGATTAGCGATCCGTATCACCTAGAGCTCGACTATACCCAGATTATGGCATTAGCTGCTATTTTCTTAGACAAGCCTAAGAACTTATTGTTTGTTGGGCTGGGGGGTGCCGCAATCCAAAAATTTTTTTACAAATGGTTTAGCAAGGCCAACTGCCTCACCATAGAAATAAACCCAAGCGCAATCAATGTAGCGAAGCAATTTTTTAAAATTCCTAAAGCTTCTAAGCGTTTTAAAATTATTCAAGATGACGGCATTGAATATATCAAAAATTCGGAAGATGAATATGACCTCATACTCTCGGATGCTTTTGAAGAGTATGGTTTGCCCGAAGTGTTTTGTGAAATTCCCTATTTTGAAAGTTGTAGAGCGAGATTGACCGAAAAGGGTATTTTCATGATCAATTTATGGGGGTCCGACCCTAAAACAACCGCTTATATTGATCGAATTAAATTTACCTTTGATAACAATGTGCTTCATGTTAAATCGTCAACTTCAGGGAATATTATTGTCTTTGCATTTAATTCACGACCTAATGAATGTCGAGTTAATGTTTTAAAAAGAAAAATATTAACCATGGAAAAGCAAATTAACTTCGATTTGATGGTATATTTCAACAAAATTTTAAAAACTCAAAAGAATAAAACTAACAATCTTTTTCTTTAACATTAGGAACCTAACTTGAAATCAAATTTTTTTGCATCCTGCCCACGAGGACTTGAGGCTTTATTAGTTAAAGAATTAGAAGCACTTAAAATTGAGTCACCCAATCAAGTCGATGGGGGTGTCGAGTTCTCATGCTCAATGGAGCAGATGTACCGTGTGAATATTACAAGCCGGGTAGCCACCCGCGTGATGATGAGAATTAAGAAAGGGACTTATGAAACAGAGGACGATCTTTATCAAGCAGCGTTAGATATTCATTGGTTTGATTATTTTGATATTTCAAATTCTATTAAGGTCAGTACAACTGGTGTTAAGTGCCCTTTAAAAAGCTTGGATTTCATGACGCTGAGAATTAAGGATGCGGTTTGCGATAGCTTTAGAAAAAAAATGAATAAGCGACCCGATGTGGATATTAGAAATCCTGATATACGTATCCATCTTTATTTGGAAAAAAATGAGTATTTTATTTATCTAGACACCTCAGGTGATCCACTCTATCAAAGAGGTTTTAGAAAATCGAGTGTGGAAGCACCAATCAAGGAAAATTTAGCTGCGGGTATTATTTTGCTTAGTGGTTGGGAGCCTGGTCAAGCCATGCTTGATCCTATGTGTGGTAGTGGGACTTTTTTAATTGAAGCTTCTATGATGGCACTGAATCAAATGCCAGGATTGAGAAGAAATTTTGGATTTGAAAATTGGAAGAATTTTGATTCAAAGCTTCTTAAGCAAATTAAATCAGCTTACGAATCAGAGAAAAAACCACTTACTTTTTCACGAATATATGGATCTGATAGAGATCTTCGTGCAATCCGAGTGGCTAAACGAAATTTAGTTGAAGCGGGTTTAGAAGAAGCTGTGCAATTAGTATGTAAGAAAATTACAGAGATTACACCTCCATTTAACGAAGGAGTGATGATTACCAACCCACCTTACGGTATAAGAATAGGAGAGGATGAAGAGCTTGCTGAAGCTTACCCACTTTGGGCCTCGTGCCTTAAGAATAAGTTTTCAGGATGGCGGACTTATTTCCTAACGAGCGATTTTAGATTACCTAAGCTGATGCGCTTATCACCGTCAAAGAAAACACCTTTATATAATGGTGCGCTAGATTGCCGTTTATTCGAGATTAAAATGGTCGCTGGTAGTAATCGTAAAAAGTAGTTTTCTTAACTTATATTTGATTTATTTTTGAATAGAGCAAAAATAGTAATGATTGAGGCTGCTAAAATTAAGTAAGACGGACTGATAGGGCTTCCTGTTTTTTCAAAAACCCATGTCGCTGCCAAAGGCGTGAGTCCTCCTGCAACACCTAATGTTAAATTATAACCAAGCCCAATAGTTGTGCATCGAACTGCTTCTGGTATTGATAAGACCATAAAGGCATTTAAGGGTGCAAGGTAAGACCCTAAGATAATTGTGAGTCCCAACTGACCAAGGAAGGCTAAATTGATATCATGATGATTCATAAGATAGAACAAAGGCACAACAAATAAAAGCATAAGCATGGAAGTAATTTGAAGCATTAATTTTTTCCCAACTTTATCTGTAAAGTAACCTGATAAAAGCACGACACCAATTAGGATGACCATAGAGATAGAATTGATATTTAAAGCAAGTGAGGGTGTAAATTTTTCTGCCACCTCAAACCAGGTGACCAGGTAGACAAAGATTAAATAAAAACCGACCGCATTGAGAAATACCAAGCCACTGATGTTAAATAATAGGGGCAGGTGGTTTTGAAAAACAACAAGCACCGGCGGTTTTAGTGTTGGCGCAGGGACCTCATCAACCAAGTGTCGTCTTAAAAATAGACCAACGATTCCAATTACAAGACCAAATAAGAATGGCACCCGCCAACCCCATGCATTAATTGTTTCTTCCGACATCAGATGATTCATTAAATCACCCGTAAAGGAACCTAGCAAAATGCCACCAATAGCACCACAGGTAATCGTTGCCCCCATGAGAGATTGCCTATTTTTAGGTGCATGTGAAACCAAGTAAATAATGGAAGTTGTGAACTCACCTCCAACAGATAAACCCTGAATCATTCTTAATAATACAAGTGTGTAAGCTGCCCAAACACCCCAGGCATTATAGTCAGGCAAGATGCTGACAAAAAAAGTCGGGATTGCCATGGCCGCGACCGATAAATTGAGGGCAACTTTTTTTCCGTACTTGTCTCCTACGTGACCAAAAATAACGGCACCGATAGGGCGCATAAGATACCCTACGGCAAAGATACTAAAAGCCATTAATAATTGTGCGGTAGGATCAGATTTCGGAAAGAATGCTAGACCGATGGCTGATGCAAAATAGCCATAAATAGCAAAATCATACCACTCAAGGATATTTCCAATCAGCGCTGAGGCAATAGATTTTTTATTGGTTGAAGCCATTCAAAATATTATAGCCTAGCAATTAACTCTCTTAAATTTTAATCAAAAAGAATAACTTAGCGCAACGTTAAAGGAGCGTCCCATCGCATAAACCTGAGTTCCATTAGCCCTGGTTATTCCAGTTGACATAGTGGCGCCTTGACCCAAGTATTCACCACCTAGTGGATCGGCATAGCTTTTATCTAAAATGTTTTCTACCTCACCAATAATGGAAACTGATTCCCATTGATAGGAGGTAACAAAATCAAACTTAGTGAAGCCGGCCGTTTCTCTCTCTTGTCTGGTGCTGTTAACGTTATCTTTTTTATCCACCAACAACATTGATAAGCTGTTGTTCCAACTACCTACATTTTGATTGATAGCTAATGTCAAATTCGGTGGCATCATATTATAAAGGTCGGTATCGGCATCAGTATTTCGCCCCTTTTGATAATTGAATTTACTCAGCAAATTAAAGTTACCAAAGTTTAAAGTCTGAAAAAGATGCATATCAGCGCCCACATCCAATCCATAGATAGTGGCAGTTTGATTGTCAAATTTTAAATTTCTATATCCATCTCCTCGATTTGCAATTACGTTGGCATCAATGTAGTCACTGATGTAAGTGTAGTAGGGGTTAATTTTAATACGCCAATTTTTATTATCATCTTGATGATTCAAAACCAACCCAATTTTATGAGCAGTTTCTGGCTCCAGGTCAATATTACCCACATAGCCATTCCCATCGCCATAAAGGTTATTCATATTCGCCGCCATTGTCCATGTCGACCATGTATAGCGCTGATAGAGGTTCGGACTTCTTGTTTTCATAGAATAACCCAGCTCAATAGAGCTATCCTCTTCCATGTTATATCTAGTCAGCAAGCTGATATCGATGTTCTCATCCGTCTTCTTTCTCTTTGATGCATTAAAGGTATCGGAGTCTGCCAATTGATTAGAGCTCATACTATCTGTTTGGTTATATCCATGCACATCATCACTGTCGGTTTGAACAATACCTAAGCGAGCACCAAGGGAGGTAATCCAATTTTCTGTCCATAGACTATCTAACTGCCCATAGATATCAAAACGATTGCGTTTACCGTTGTTAATATTTAAGAAGGCATTGCCCGTCATCATGCCCTCGCCCGAATTTGAAGCCCAAGTATCGTCCAATTGATAGTATTGAATTTCTGAACCCACTTTCAATGTATCTTGATCATTCAGAAAAATCTCTGTATCAACAGCTAAGCCGGCAGTAATGCCATCGGCCTCCATCGGCATACCATAACTTTGTCCCGAGCTATTATTGTAGGTGTATTGCTTATCAGGACCGAAGTTGTGCTTGTGATTTGTATCATCAACATAAATGCGGGATGTTAATTTCCCCCATTCATACTCCCCTTTTTGACTTAAATTAAGCTGATAGTTCTTGTTGCCCACCGAATCCATTCTTTGATTGTCAAAATTTTCATAGGGGCTGTCGTGATAGGCTGCGATGACTTGATATATTTCATTATCAATTACCTTTGAAAAAGAGACTTGATGGTTCTGGTTTTTGTATGCAGTTGAGCCAACTTCATCGCTATCTAGCCAACCACGATCAGATGCAGCAAGACCTGCATCCTTGAAAGTTCCTCCAGCATAATAGTTTTCAGCCTTAACATACGAACCAAAATAACTTAATGCGGTATCTTGGTCTGCAGTATTGAGGGAAATATTTGCGCTAATGGTTTTATTATTTGATTTATATTTTGTACCAAATTGACCAGAGAAAATCTGATTTTCATCAACAGAGAAAATGGGCTTTACGGTATCAATCTTGATAACGCCACCAATATTGTCTCCTCCTTGGTCAACCGCTGATAGACCCGCCAACACAGAAATATTCTTAATATTGACTGGGTCTGAATAAGACAAGGGGGCATTCATATGGTTTGCACATGAGGCGATTAAATCCATGCCATCAATTTTAATTTTGATTCTGTCGTCCGATAGGCCTTGAATCATAGGGAGACTAGAAAACCCGCCGTTATGAATGCTATTACCTCCTAGAAAATTATCAATAAGCTTACCCGTATCGTTGCTCATTATTTTTTCGTTCTCTGAAACACCAATACCAAGCTCATTATCTGAAAATGGGACATCAAATTCTTTGGTAATATCAATTCCCTCTATACGATTTTCTGCGATTGCAAAGTTGGCAATTAAAAAATTTATAAATACGCCAGCAATTATTTTTTTCATTTTTTTCATTTTTACTTATTAGTTAATTTAAATCTTAAGTATCCGATTTATATAAATGAAATCGAATTTAAGTGCAATTTTTAATATGGTTTTTTAAGAAAGGTGGGGTGGGGCTTGGGCAAAAAAATTATATGATGTGTTTTTGCTTGTTAATGAAAGATAAATATTATTAAGTATGGCGGATTCGCTAGTTAAGATTTTAGATAAGGAGGATGAAGTAGAAAAATCGCCATCTTCACCTAAATGACAAAATGCACAATTAGCGAGGGCGTTTGATAACGTTACATCGTTGCCCTCATCTGAAAAAGGCACAAGCTTAACTGAGGTGCCTGAACAGATAACCTGATAGTCAACATCTGCTGCCATGACATTTGAAACAAAAGAACCCGACACAACAAACAACATTGTGATTAATGTAAAATAATGTTTAATAAGGTTCTTTTTTTTCATACGTTGGGGATTATAAATTAAATTTTAATTTTTTTAAAATCTAACGTAATGCATTTAAAGCTTGATCATAGTTTGGTTCCTCAGTAATCTCGCTGACCAATTCACTGTGAATCACTTCATTTGATTCATTAAGCACGATAACCGCTCTAGAAGTCAGGCCTTGGAGGCTTGAGTCTTCAATGGCAACACCAAAGTCGTTAGAAAACTGAGCAATATTACGAAAAGCTGAGAGCATAATAACAGCCTCTGTTTTTTCTGCGCCACAGAATCGTTTTTGTGCAAAAGGTAAATCAGCAGAAATACACAACACGACAGTATTCTCTAAACCAGATGCTTCATCATTAAAGCGTTTAACCGATAGCGCGCAAGTTGGCGTATCAACGCTAGGAAAAATATTTAAAATTTTATTTTTACTTGCAAAGCTTTCTAAACTAACATTCTCTCGTTTATTGTTTGCCAAACTAAAATCTTTAACCGTATCTCCAATCTGAGGAAAGCTCCCGCCAATTTTTACAGGATCTCCCTTGAGGGTAACTTGCGACATTATGTATATTCTCCAAAGAAATTTAAAATATTTTTTATTTCATAATATTCTATCAAAGCTTATCAGGTAAAATAAATTTATATATGAAAGACGCAGATCAACCAAAATTTATTCATCTTAGATGCCATAGCGAATATTCTGTTACGGATGGTATTGTAAAAATTGAAGAATACCTTAACTATGCATTAGAAATAGGAATGCCGGCTGTTGCTTTAACAGACTTAAGTAACATTTTTGGTGCCGTTAAATTTTACAAAAAGGCAATTGATAAAAAAATAAAACCCATTATCGGTTGTGATGTTTGGCTGCAAAATGAAAAAAATCGTGAACAACCCTATCGTATCCTCGTATTATGCCAATCACAAGAGGGGTATTTGAATCTATCCCGCCTGATTTCAAAGTCCTTTTTAGAGAATCAATATAAAGGGAGGGCCGAAATAAAATCTGATTGGTTGCTCGAGGAATTTAATGCAGGCTTAATTGTTTTATCTGGTGGAGTTCAGGGTGAGATTGGCCAGCTGATATTAAATGATAAGGTTCAGGAAGCTAAAGACACAACCTTAAAATGGCAGGAGAAATTTGGTGATCGATTTTATCTAGAGCTTCAAAGATATGCTGAGGGAAAATCATTAGAAGACCAGGAGCGTTATATTCAGCAAGCCCTGCATATAGCGTCTCAAAATAAAATCCCCGTTGTTGCGACACACCCAATACAGTTTATGAAGGAGGATGATTTTAGGGCGCATGAGACAAAAACTTGTATCGCGGAAGGTTATGTGTTGGCTGACTCAAGAAGGCCCAAGGCATTTTCCCCAAATCAGTTTTTTAAAGACAGTCAGGCCATTCAAGATCTTTTTAAAGATATTCCATCAGCCATCAAAAACTCCGTTGAAATAGCTAAAAGATGTAATTTTAGTTTTCACCTAGGCGAAACTTACCTCCCTAATTTCCCTATACCTGAAGGAATGCAGATAGATCAATTTTTAAAACTGGAGGCTGAAGAAGGGCTTAAACAACGCCTTAAAAACTTACCAACAAAAGAACCAGTTGACGAAAAGACATACTTCGATCGATTAAATTTTGAGGTCGATGTGATAAATCAAATGGGGTATGCAGGTTACTTTTTAATCGTCTCTGATTTTATCAATTGGTCAAAACAAAATAATATTCCTGTTGGCCCTGGAAGGGGTTCTGGTGCTGGCTCAGTTGTTGCATATAGTTTGGGTATCACCGACTTAGACCCTATTGAATATAATCTTCTTTTTGAGAGATTCTTGAATCCGGATAGAGTATCAATGCCTGATTTTGATATTGATTTTTGCCAGGAAGGGCGAGATCGGGTTATAGATTACGTTAAAGAAAAATATGGTGCTGAATCCGTATCTCAAATTGCAACATTTGGAACTATGGCAGCAAGAGCGGTTATTCGTGATGTTGGGCGTGTTCTAGACCTTCCATTTCTATTTGTAGATGGCATTGCAAAATTAATTCCAATGGAGCTTGGGATAACACTTAAGGATGCGATTGAAAAAGAAAGTCAAATTAGAGACAGAATCAAAAAAGAAGATGAAGTCAAAGAGCTATTCGACTTAGCTTTAAAACTTGAGGGCCTAATAAGAAATGTGAGTATGCATGCTGGTGGTGTATTAATTGCTCCGAGTGAAATATCTAAATTTTCGCCAATTTACTGTCAGGCTGAGGGTGAGGGTGTTGTCAGCCAGTTTGATAAAGACGATGTGGAGTCTTTAGGTTTGGTTAAGTTTGATTTTTTAGGACTGCGAACATTAACTATTCTCTCGATGGCTTTGGAGAATGCTAATGCAATTAGACAGGTTGATGATCTAGCACCACTTGATATTGAAGAGATCCCGATAGACGATGTGGCCACTTACGATCTACTCAAAGCCTCAAATACAACCGCGGTGTTTCAGCTTGAATCCAGGGGCATGAAGGATATGTTGAAGCAAGCAAAGCCAGATTGCTTTGAGGACATTATCGCATTGGTGGCACTTTATCGGCCCGGACCAATGGATTTAATCCCAGAATTTTGTAGAAGAAAGCATGGTATTGATGCTGTTTCTTATCCACACCCTGCTACAAAAGAAATTCTAAAAGAAACATATGGTATTGCAGTTTATCAAGAGCAGGTAATGCAGATTGCTCAAGTGGTCGCAGGCTACACCTTAGGTAGTGCAGATTTGCTTAGACGGGCGATGGGCAAAAAGAAAGTAGAGGAGATGGATGCCCAACGAGCAAATTTTATCAGTGGCGCTATAAAAAATAATCTAAATGAAAGACAGGCAAACGACTTATTTGATTTGTTAGAAAAATTTGCGGGTTACGGGTTTAATAAATCGCATGCGGCAGCATATGCAAAGATTGCCTATCAGACAGCTTATCTTAAAACCCATTACGCCTCTTCGTTTATAGCGGCTTCGATGTCAGCGGATATGAATAATACAGATAATGTGCATTTACTATTTGATGACTGTATGAGAAATAAAGTGGAATTGCTTCCGCCAAATATCAATCAAAGCCAATATAAGTTCGTAACGTTAAACCAAAATCAAATTTTATATGGATTGGGCGCATTAAAGGGATCAGGTCAAATTGCTATTGATGAAATTCTTCAAGAGAGAGAGGAAAATGGATTATTTAAATCTCTTTTTGATTTTACTTCACGACTAGATCTAAGGAAGGTAAATCGTAGAGTAATTGAATCATTAATTAAAGCAGGTGCATTTGATGAAATAGAAAAGAATAGGGCATCACTTTTGGCCAGTATAAGCTTAGCAATAAATTTTGCAGATCAAGCAAATGCGCATATTGGCCAGAATAATTTATTTGACACTTCTGAGGTGCAGGAAGTTGAGTTGGTATCTGTTGCTTGTTGGGATACACAAAAGCAACTTCTAGAGGAGAAGGAGGCTTTGGGCTTTTATTTTAGTGGGCATCCCTTTACCTATTATAAGAAAATGATTCGAGAATTTATCCCAACGAGATTATCTGAACTAACTCCGAGGGAGCCTCCATACCTTGTTGCAGGTATTATTTCTGATGTCAGATTTAAAATGACGAGTAGGGGGAAAATTGCAATCATCACATTGGATGATTCAGAAGGTAGGATGGATATGGTAGTTGGAAGTAAAGTGCTTAATGATTTTTATGAGCTAATTAAGGAAGATCAGTTATTGTTTGTTGAAGGTAGGGTAAGTCATGATGATTTTACTGGGGGCAATAGAATAAATGTAATCAAAGCCTATGATCTTCTAAGCATTCAGAGCACAAAAGCGCAGCTATTAAAAATTACTTTAAATAAGCAGGCGAATGCAGATGTACTTAAAAATTTACTCAAGCCCTTTTGTAATGGTGCTTTTAGTTCTGATATTAAAAAATGTAGAGTTAAGGTTGAATACCAGAATCATCAAGGAAAGGTTGAATTGATGCTGGGACCTGAGTGGTCAGTTGCGCTTCATGAAGATTTAATTTTTGGTCTTGTGGCATCATTCGAAGATGACAATGTTAAAATACTTTATAATTAGCTAATAATAATTGATGACTTGATTGGACTTATGAAGCGTACCTACCTCGAATTTGAAAAGCCTATTGAAGCACTTGAAACTAAAATGAAGAGTTTGAAGGATGCACATGATGAACATCCAACAATAGATATCAATAAAGAATTAAATTCTCTTGAAGAAAAACTGGATGCGTTACAACATAAAATCTTTGATAACCTAACTGCTTGGCAAATTTCCCAAGTATCTAGACATCCGCAAAGGCCTTATACCCAAGACTACATAGAAACAATTTTTAAAAACTTTAAGGAATTACATGGCGATAGAATGTATTCTGATGATCCAGCAATTATCGGTGGATTAGCAGAGTTTGAAGGACAGTCTGTGATGGTTATTGGCCAGCAAAAAGGTCGTGATATCAAAGAAAGGCAACATCGGAATTTTGGTATGCCTAGACCTGAGGGCTATCGAAAAGCACTAAGACTATTCAAACTGGCAGAAAAATTCTCGCTACCGATAATTACTTTAATTGATACACCGGGTGCTTATCCAGGCATTGGAGCCGAGGAACGAGGTCAATCAGAAGCTATTGCAAGAAATCTTTATGTTATGACTGAATTAAAAGTACCGATCATTACTATCGTTATTGGTGAGGGTGGGTCTGGAGGGGCTTTAGCATTGGGTGTATCTGATTATTTAGCTATGTTAGAGTTTTCTACCTATTCGGTGATATCTCCTGAGGGATGTGCCTCGATATTATGGAAAAAAGCAGAAAAGGCTGAAGTTGCAGCCGACAGCCTTGGTATAACATCAGCCAAATTAAAAGAATTAGGTCTGGTAGATGAAATCGTTCCAGAGCCACTTGGTGGAGCCCATAGAGATTACGAGATCACTATGAAAAATGTTAAACAAACTTTGAAAGAAAAGTTGACTCAGTTAAAGAAAGTTTCAATTGATGATTTACTTAAGAATAGATACGAACGCCTAACAAGTTTTGGGCAGCATAGTCACAGTGAAAAATGAAGCCACAATTCAGGAAAAAATCAGCCAATCCTTTCTTGATAACATTCATGCATTAGAAGAGCATTCTGAAGTTCTTCTTGCATTGAGTGGCGGTTTAGATTCATCCGTTTTACTTCATTTACTTAAACAAACCCAAGGCAAGTTTAATTTTAATCTCAAAGCAATTCATATTCATCACGGACTAAATCCTTTAGCTGACAACTGGTTAAATTTTTGTAATAAAAAATGTAAATCACTAGATATAAATTTTTATAGTGAGAAAGTAAAAATGAATCTTGATAGCCCCCTTGGTATTGAAGGGGAGGCTCGTAAATTAAGATATGAGGCTATAAAGAAGAGACAAAAAGGAATTGTTGTTCTTGGGCATCACCAAAATGATCAGGCTGAAACATTATTACTTCAGTTGCTAAGAGGGTCGGGTTTGAAGGGGTTAGCTGCTATGCCAGAATTTGATTCGAAAAGAAATTTTTGGCGACCCTTGTTAAATATTAAAAGAGATGATTTGGCGGTATATGCAAAAAAAAATAATATTCAATATATTGAAGATGCAAGTAATCAAGATATGCAATTTGATAGAAATTTTCTTCGTCAAAAAGTATTGCCACTCATTGAGTCAAGATATCCTGCGTCAATTGAAACAATCAGTCGCTCGGCTAGGAATATTGCAGAGGGACATAATTTAAATAATTTAATTGCAATAGATGATAGTAAAAGGATTATGCCAGCTGATGGAACCTATTTATCCATGTATGGTTTAAAAAAACTTCCAAAATTGAGGGCAATAAATTTGATTAGGTGGTGGCTATCAGAAAATAATATATTAATGCCTAACAAAAAAAATATCGAAGAACTCTATAGGCAAATTCAGCATATAAAAAAAGACGCATCCTTAAAGTTAAAGATTTCAAATGATGAGTCGGTTAGGGTGTATGGAGATAAATTATTTATTGTTAAATTAATGATTAATACAAATGTCTGTAATTTAGAATGGAGTGGGCAAGAGGAGCTAAGCCTTCCAAATAAAACTAGGCTACAATTTATTAAAACAAAGGGTGAGGGGTTGTCTTTGTCTAAACTTGGATTAAAGACCTTAAAAATTCAAAGTAGAATAGGGGGCGAAAAATTTAAACCCTTTTCAGACCAACCAACCCGAAGCCTTAAATATTTGTTTCAAAATGCGAACATCCCGCCATGGGAAAGAAATCAGATACCATTAATTTTTGCTAAAAAACAGCTCGTTGCAGTTCCAAATTTAGGTATTCATTATGAATTTCAAGCCAAAGAAGGTGAGATGGGTTACCAAATCAATTGGCTTCGGTAATTTCAGAATCGGGAAATATTCCTAATAAAAAATGAGATATTTTATGTAGAATACTCCTTTTTACATATAAATGAATTCTAATAAGTTAATCAAATTGAATAAACTATTTAAATCAACTGGCGCAGTCGTTGTTATTACATTACTTTTTAGTTCTGTGGTTATCTCAGGCGAATCCCTTAAGGTTGAGAGTATTGAGGTTTACTCACCCACAGCACTTCCTTCAATTGGCTTGCCGGTTAAAGATGTACCATATGCTGTTCAGACAGCAACGGCTGAAGAGATTAGTGAGCAACCCGGCGTGAGTGTTGCTGATTATATGGTTAATAATCTTGAGGGGGTGACTGTGAACGAAGTTGGCGGCAACCCTTACCAGTTAGAAATAAATTATCGGGGCTATAACGGAACACCCCTTGTAGGAAACCCCCAAGGTTTATCAATTTATGTTGACGGCGTAAGACAAAATATGCCGTTTAGTAATAATGTTTTATGGGATACGATTCCTGATTTTGCTATCGAAGATATGCAATTAGTGGGTGGGTCAAATCCTGTTTATGGGCTTAATACATTAGGCGGCTCTTTAAGCATGCAAACTAAAAGCGGGCGTACATTTGATAGATCAGCTATAGAGGGGCAAACAGGGTCTTGGGGAAGAAATATTGGGCTTATCGAAACAGGCGGTATATCAGATGACCAACGTTTTGATTATTACGTAG
>JABHXS010000061.1 GCA_018657165.1 Nitrosomonadales bacterium | reverse complement strand
CATCTCCACCAAATACTTTAGATTCTGGATATGAGTATGAGCCTGAGATTACCATTAGAAAAGAGGGCACAAAAAGAATTGAAGAGCATAGGATTAATGGAAATTTGTACTATATTAAAGTTACCCCTGAAGGTTTCCCACCTTATTATCTAGTAAGGGAAACAGAGGGGGGCGATTGGATTAGGCAAGATGATTTAAAGCCCTTAGTTGTACCTCAATGGGTTCTTTTCAGCTGGTAATTTCTAGCTAACTTTTAAGAATTAAAAAAAATATCAATGGCCGTTTACACATCAATAACAAAAGAAGAATTGCAGGAATTTTTAATTGATTTTGATATTGGTACGCTGCTTAGCTTTGATGGAATATCCTCTGGGGTTACTAATACTAATTATCTAATTACAACTAGCATTAATAAGTACGTATTAACTGTCTTTGAGCATCATTCAATGGAAGAGCTCCCCTTTTTTATCAGCTTAATGACATTTTTATCGGGGCATAATATTGATTGTCCCAAGCCCATTGTAAGTAATCAAAAAAAATCTATTAATTTACTCAAAGATAAACCAGCTTTAATAGTTTCTTTTTTAAACGGTTCAGAAATTAAAAAAATTAATGAGTTACATTGCTTTTCTGTTGGAAAAGCACTTGCAAAGATGCACAACATTACAAAATCTTTTTCGGAACAAAGAGCAAATTGTCGTGGCTTGAAGTGGATGGAAGAAACATATTTTGATATGAAATCAAAATTAACATCTATAGAAAAAAACATGATTGAGCTTGAGATTGATTTTTTAAGACACCATCAATTTGATGATTTGCCAACAAGCATTATTCATGGAGACTTATTTAGAGACAACGTTTTATTTTTAAATGAAAGTAGACCGAGTTTTATAGATTTTTATTATGCCTGTGATGAAGTGTTAGTTCTTGATATTAGTATTGCAATTAATGATTGGTGTATTCATGATAATGGATCAATCAATCAAAATAAACTAACAAAATTTATAGAGGGATATGAATCCGAAAGAACACTAAGCTCTAAAGAGAAAGTTTATATGCCTAAGGCGCTTAGGTGGGCTGCACTGAGATTTTTAATTTCACGACTTGAACACGTCCATAGCAACCCCACCGCTGAGATTCTTGCTGTAAAGAATCCTAATCAATTTAAGAATATATTAATTGATAGACAAGTTACGGAGTATAAATTTTGAGAGGCACACTTAACAAAGCACATCATTGGGTAACTAAGAGCATATTTTTAACTAAGTTAAATTTTAAGGCTACCTTATTTTTAGGAAGTGCTTATATATTCGCTTACCTCCTCATACCAACCATTCCCAATCTGAGTTTTATAAGTCCTTTTTTAATTATAGCCTGGCCAATATCAACAATGATTTTCATAAATTTTTTTAGATTAAGCCTAGATAACAAACAAACTGAGTTTAAAGATATATTGAAAATTGATAAAAAAAACTTGAGAGGCCTTATTTATCTTGGTCTGATTTGTTTGTTTTATTCATTATTAATTTCTCTGATTTTAAGTCAAGATATAAAAAGCATCATAGCTATTGCAAGTGAATCAGAGATACAAGAAAATATTTCTAATAATGCCGTCAGCATTGTTGTAAAATTTATGGTTCTAGCCATTCCAATCCTTATGGCAACTTGGTTTTCACCTATTTTGATTTCTTACCATAATTTTGATTTAGTAAAAGCCATAAAATCAAGTTTTGCTGGAGTGTTGCTTTCAATTATTCCGATTACACTTGCGTGGCTTATTTTATTAGGTGGTTTTATCTCATTAATTTTTCTAATGATAATGATTTTTACAGTACTTGGGGCCGGCACAAATATTTTATTATCTTATGTTCTTATATTTTTTTGCATGGTGACCTTAGCAGCTTATATTGCAACATTATTTTCTTTTCAATTCGTAACCTATAATGATATTTATAAATCAATAATTAAGTAGTTAAACTTTACTGAGTTTTGCATACTCCATTGCTAACCATTTCATTCCATGGTTTTTAAATTTAATTTGAATACGTAGATCATTTTCATTTCCCTCATAACCTGTAACCATTCCTGATCCAAATTTATTATGCTTGACTAAGGCCCCAATTTTAATTTCATATTGATTATTTGAAGCTTGTTTATTTTTTGAGTTTAATGAATTTAACTGGGCTGAATGGTATGTGGCTCCAACAGAATTAGTTTTGTTAATTGGCACATTTATTTTTTTTATTAATGCTTCAGGTATTTCATCTAAAAACCTTGAAGGGAGATTGTAGGTTGGTTGTCCATAGGTCATTCGAGATTGCGATAAGGTAAGAAATAATTTGTTTTTTGCTCTGGTGATAGCGACGTACATCAACCTTCGCTCCTCTTCTAACCCATTATTCTCATTTAAACTTCTTTCGTGTGGGCAGAGCCCGTCCTCCAACCCAGTTATAAATACTGTATCAAACTCAAGACCCTTAGAGGAATGAATGGTCATTAACTGAAGAGCATCCTCACTTGCAGCCGCTTGCAATTCACCGCTTTCAAGTGAAGTAAAATCAAGAAACTCAGCTAAACTCAGTGATTGATTTTTATTCGACTCCTCTTCATAAATTTCGTCCTTTACTTCATTAAGGAAAGATTTTGCTGCGGAAACAAGTTCATTTAGATTTTCTACACGTGAGCTACCATCTTTATCTTTAAGGTAATGGTCTTTTAGGCCAGACTGTGAGTTAATTATATCTATGGATTCATCAATATTTATTCCATGAACTTGATCTTCAATATTTTGAATTAATTGAATAAATGCTGATACCTTTAAGTTTTTACTTTCTGAAATAAGAATTCTTGCACCTTCCCATAAAGAACATCCATTTTTCTTTGCATGATCTTGTATTTGTTCAACAGCTCTTGCACCGATTCCTCGAGTTGGAAAGTTTATAATTCTCATAAAAGCATTATCATCTTTCTTGTTATTAACGAGCCTGAGGTAAGCAAGAGAATTTTTTATTTCTGCTCTTTCAAAGAATCTTAATCCCCCATAAACCCGATAAGGAATATTATTGGATACCATTGCCATTTCGATTACTCTAGATTGAGCATTGTTTCTATAAAGAATGGCTATCTGCTTATACTCAACCCCTGCACGATGACGCATTTTGATCTCGTCTAATATATATGCTGTTTCTAATCGATCATCGAGAGCGGTATATTGTTTGATCAAATCACCATCGCCTGAAGCAGTCCATAAATTTTTACCTAATCTATCATTATTATTTTCAATAATTGAGTTAGCTGCGTTGAGGATATTATTTTTAGACCGGTAATTTTGTTCTAATTTAATAACATTTTTAATATTAAAATCTTTCTGCAGATCTTTCATATTGCCAGGTCTTGCACCTCTAAAACCATAAATTGATTGATCATCGTCTCCCACAGCAAAAATAAAACTTTCGGGTGAGGTGAGCATTTTTAACCACTGATATTGCAAGCGACTAGTATCTTGAAATTCATCCACAAGGATGTGCTTAAAAATTTCCTGATAATGATGACGAATAGTTGAATTCTTCTGGAATAACTCAAGACAGCGCAACATAAGCTCTGCAAAATCAACAACACCTTCTTTTTGGCACTGATCATCGTAGGCACCGTAAATAGAATTGAGTTTCTTAGACATATCATCATAGGCTTTGAACTGCTTCGACCTAATACCTTCCTCTTTATTGTTATTAATGAAATACATAGCCTCTTTTGAAGAAATTAGGTCTTCAT
>JABHXS010000111.1 GCA_018657165.1 Nitrosomonadales bacterium | reverse complement strand
TAACTTTATTGTAAAATTGCCGAGCTCAAATTTGACAATTTGGGTGCTTAGCTCAGTTGGTAGAGCGTCGCCCTTACAAGGCGAATGTCACAGGTTCGAACCCTGTAGCACCCACCAGTTTAGGAGTGGTAGTTCAGTTGGTTAGAATACCGGCCTGTCACGCCGGGGGTCGCGGGTTCGAGTCCCGTCCACTCCGCCAAATATTTCAATAAGCCATATGTTTGGCTTATTGATTTAATAAAAGAACTTTAATGTGTGATAAAAAGTCGGATACATAAATTCAGATTATAAAAAATATGTTAGATAAAATACGAAATAATACTCAATCAAAATTTGCTAAAGTTGTCTTAGTTATCATCATCATCCCTTTTGCTTTGTTCGGAATTGATTCATATTTAAGCTCAATAGGTGACGATGTTTATGCTGCAAAAGTAAATGGAGAGTCAATTACTATTCAGAGTTATCAAAATGCACTAAATCGAGTTAAAGATCAGTTCCTAAATCAAAGCACACCCCCAGATCCTGCTATTTTTGAAACTGCAGAGTTTAGAAAGAGCGTGCTAGATGGAATGATTGCCTCAAAGTTAGTAGCTCAAGAGGTAATTAGAGCTGATTTTATTATTAGTGACAATCAACTCAGTCAATATATATTAGGGATGCCGGGGTTCCAAAGAAATGGAAAATTTGACCAGGAAGCTTATGACAATTTAGCTATGAGGCAAAATTTGACCCCTAAAAAACTTGATGAATTGATTCGTAAAGATCTAGCTAAACAACAAGTTAAAGACAGCATAAATAAGTATATTTTTGTAACTAAAGAAAAAATCCAGAAGCTTGTAAATTTAGCATATCAGAAAAGAGATATTAGTATGTTAGAGCTTAGGCTTGATGATTATTTGAAGAAGGTTAAGGTTGGTGATGATGAAATTAAAAATTATTATGAGACAAACCCTAACAACTTTATTATGCCAGATCAGGTAAAGGTAAATTTTTTACTTTACTCAGTTGCAGAAATTCTCCCAAAAGTAAAAATTACAGATGCGGAAGTAAAGCAATATTTTGAGGAAAATAAAGCCCAATTTGAGGGTTCACAAGAGAGACGAGCAAAACATATCTTATTTTCAACAGATTCAGATATGACCAACGAAGAATTAAATGAAACTAGGAAATTAGCTGAATCAGTTAGAGATAGGGCTATTAAATCACCCAAGAAATTTGATGACCTAGCAAAAGAACATTCCAAAGACTCTGAATCTGCAAAAAAAGGCGGTGATCTTGGATTTTTTTCTAGAGGGATGATGGTAAAAGAATTTGATGAAACTGTTTTTGATATGAAAGTAGGGGATGTGTCTCCATTAGTTAAAACCCAGTTTGGATTTCATATTATCAAATTAACAGAGATTAAGGGGGAAGAAGTTACCTTCGACTCTGTAAAGGCACAAATCAAAGGTGAAATTTTGTACGCTAAGGCCCAACAAATTTATGCAGAGGGCGCTGAGGAATTTGCAAACTTAATATATGAAAAATCAGATTCTCTCCAACCAGCAGCTGATAAATTTGATTTAACTATACAGGAAAGTCAGTGGTTGACACTTGATACAGCGACGAAATTTTTTAACAATGAGGCTTTTGCTCAAGCCGTATTTGATCCAGAAGCGATTGAACTTAAAACCAATATCAATGCAATTGAAGTTTCTCCAAACAATTTAATTTCAGCTCAAGTGATAGATTTTAAGCCTAGCGCCCCAAGAACACTTGATGACACCAAAAAGGAAATAAAAGAATTTTTAATCAAAAGTAATGCACAAAAACTAATGGTTTCTGATGGTGAGGCGTTAATTAAAAAATTAGAATCTAAATCTGAAAAAGTTGAATGGATTGATGAGTTAGTTATTGACAAGGTAGACCCTCAAGGAATTTCTAAACCTATCGTTAGAGCAATATTTAGTATGAATCAAGACAAACTTCCTTCCTACGAGGGTATTTATGATCCAGCAAAGGATGAGTACATTGTTGTAAGGCTAAATAACGTTATTAGTAATGAGGTTACTGATAATTTATCCGTAGATATTTATCGGGATGAGTATGTAGCTGCCCTTAAAAATGAGATTGACAATGCTTACGTTGATGACTTAAGGTCGTTGGCCGATATAGAATATAATCCGCAAGTTATTCAGTTTAGAAATTAATCTACTGTTCCTGCAGCTGTAATGTTCATACCAGCATCTACATAGGTTATTTCACCTGTAACACCAGAAGCTAAATCACTACATAGGAATGCTGCTACGTTACCTACCTCATCTGTTGTTACATTTCTTTTGAGGGCGGTATGTTTTTGATTAAAGTCATACATTTTATCAAAATTTGCAATTCCTGAGGCTGCTAATGTTTTTATAGGGCCAGCAGAGACCGCGTTTACCCTGATATTCTTATTACCCAAACTATGTGACATATATCGAACATTTGCCTCTAAGCTAGCTTTAGCTAAACCCATAACATTATAATTTGGCATAGTTCTCTCAGCCCCAAGGTAACTAACAGTAAGAAGGCTTGCATTTTGATTTAAAAATGGGAGAGCGGCCTTTGCTAAGGCAGTAAAACTATATGAGCTAATATCATGAGCTATTTTAAAATTTTCCCTAGAAGTTGACTCAACGAAGTCACCTGTTAACGCATCCCTGGGAACAAAAGCAATAGAATGTATTATGATATCAAAGGTTTTCCAATGCTCTGACAGTAAGGGAAAAACGTGATTTATATCATCGTCTGAAGAAACGTCGCATGGTAAAACAATATTTGAATCAAAAGCACTAGCTAATTTTTCAACGCGACCTTTATGTTTTTCCATTTGGTAGGTAAATGCTAATTCAGCACCTTGCTCTTTCATGCTTTTTGCAATCCCATAAGCAATTGAACGTTCACTTAATAAACCTAAAATAAGCGCTTTTTTATTTTTTAGAAATCCCATAAATACCTTTTGTTAATAAAATTTTATTTATTTATTTATTTTTTGGATCAAGCACGTCTCTTAAGCCTTCCCCAAGGAGATTATAACCTAATACGGTAACAAGAATAGCCAAACCTGGGAATAAAGAAAGCCACCATGCAAATTGAATATACTCCTTTCCATCAGTTAGTATGTTTCCCCATGATGCAGTAGGAGCTTGAACACCCAACCCTAAAAAGCTTAATCCGGACTCAATTAATACAGCACTAGCTATCCCAAGGACAGAGCTGACAATAATGGGCGTTAGGCTATTTGGAAGAAGATGTTTTGTGATGATCTTTCCATTGCTTGTGCCCATAACAATTGAAGCAAGCACATAATCTCTCTGCCTTAAACTTAAAAATTCTGCCCTTACCAGCCTGGTAACTCCCATCCAAGAGGTAAGGCCAATAACGATCATGATATTCCAGATTGAAGGGGTTAGAAATGCGATTACAGCTAAAATTAAAAAGAAAGTAGGTATGGATAACATGATATCAACAAGGCGCATAATAACTGAATCCAACCAACCCCCATAAAAGCCTGCAATTGAGCCTAGAATGATCCCAATTAAAGTCGCTATACCTACAGCAACAAACCCAACAAATAGTGAAATTCTAGCGCCATATAGCATTCGTGATAGAACGTCTCTCCCTAGACCGTCCGTTCCCATTAAATGATCCAATGAAGGGGGTAATAGAATGGAGTTGATATCAATATAGTTCGGATCATAAGGGCTTAAAAAATGAGCAAATATAGCAACGAATAAAATTATGGAGATAATGATGAATCCGACAATAGCAAGAGAATTACCTTTAAAAAAAATCATTTAACCAACCCCTTTCTTATTCTTGGGTCTGCCCATGCGTATCCGATATCTGCTATTAGAGTGCCCAATAAAGTAAGAACAGATCCAATAGTAAGTATTCCCATAATTACAGGAAAATCTCTCATTAAAACAGAATCATAAAATAGTTTTCCCATTCCTGGGATAGCGAATATAGACTCAGTAATTACTGAGCCACCAATCAAGCCCGGAATAGAAAGACCTATAATTGTGATTAAAGGGAGAATTGCATTTTTTAGAGCATGCGTAAAAATAATAGTTTTTTCTTCAAGTCCCTTAGACCTAGCAGTCGTAATGAAGTCTTGGTGAAGGACGTCGAGCATCCCATTTCTGACGTACAAAGATATTCCAGCTAACCCACTTAACATTGATATAGAAACGGGTAGGATTAAATGTTTCAAAAGATCAAGAAATTGACCAATTTCAGAGAAGTTTTTATAGTCTAGTGAATGAAGTCCAGATATTGGAAGCCATTGGTTTAGGACGCCAGTCCAATACATAAGTAATAGGGCAAGCCAAAAACCTGGGATTGCGAAAGCGACAAAAATAAAAAAAGTTATCGATCGGTCAACAATAGAATTTTGTTTTACCGCAGAAATGGTACCAAGAATGATTGAAATAGAAAATATTAAAAAAATACCAATTAGATTAATTAGAAGTGTTATGGGGAGTGATTCTTGAATTAAGCCTTTAATAACGTTGCCATTGTTATCTTTTTTCTCCCATAGGACAGGTCTCTGATGTGATGCAAATGAATTTCCGAAATCTAACTTAACCATTCTTTTAAGCCATAAGCCATATTGGATAATGACGGGTTTATCTAAGTTGTAAAGCTCCCTTAATTTCTGTCTTGATTCTTCTGATGCCTTTGGATTAAAGGATGCTTCGGATGAAGTTATATCACCAGGCGCTAAATGCATAATAAAGAAGGATATTAGGCTAATACCTATAAGCATAGGTATCATCCACAATATTCTTTTGATTAGGTATTTAATCATTTATCTGTAAACTCGTTTCTTCTTAAGCTTTTGGGAATATACCAATTGTAACTGTTATGATAAATGCCTGCTGGCGGAGCTGGCATTTTAATGCCCTTGATTCTTTTATTTACTGCTGTCAGGCCATAACCTGCATATAAGTAAACAATGGGCGAGTCTTCCAATAAATGCTTTGAAAATTCATGATAAATTTTCTCTCTTTTGTCTAAATCTAGCTCCCTTCTTCCTTTCTCAAGTAGCAAGTCAACCTTTTCGTTATGGTAACCTACAAAATTAAATTGCCCGGGCCCTTGTTGTGAGGAGTGCCATATATTGTATTGATCTGGATCTAAAGATAAACTCCAACCAAGAACAACCACATCGAAATTACCTGTTTTTATAAATCTATTCACAAAGCTTGCCCACTCAATCACTCTGATGGAAACCTTTATTCCAATTTCTTTGAGTCTGCGTTGAATTAATACAGCAGTCATCTCTCTTTGTTTATTTTGATTTGTAATGATTTCAAACTCTAACGCTTTTCCTTCTTTCACTAAAAAATTATTACCTGACATTTTATAGCCGGCCTCTTTAAGCAAACTAAGAGCTTTCTTAGGGCTGTAGGCATAAGGCTTTAAGGAGGGGTTATTCCATCTCGTTCCAGGCTTATATGGGCTAGATATAGGCTCTCCTAATCCTAAAAGAACCCCTTTAATAACCTCTTCTTTATTAATCGCATAGTTAATAGCCTGTCTAACCCTTTTATCATCGAAGGGTTTTTTATTAAGATTGAATCCCAAATAGGTATAACCATTACCCATTTCCTTATAAAGCTCAGTCCTGCGTTTTAGTTTAGGCTTGGCTGGAAAAACCCTTTTGAATTGAATTGGATTAATGTTCATTAAATCGATATTTCCAGCTGAAAGCTCCAAAAATTGGGACGAAGTGTCGGGAATAATTCTTGATGTTAGCTTATCTATATGAGGAGCTCCAAGGACTCCGTTATCACTTTTGATTAGATTAACTTGTTGCCCGCTGATCCAATCGCCAAGTTTGTAGTAGTTTGAACCTATTGGTTTTCTTGAAAAGAAAGTGCTGTTGATATCTTCATTTTCCAGTATATGTTTCGGTAAAATTTCTAGTGAAGCCCATGTATCTAGTGCGGGTGCATAATTTTGATCATAGGTCACAATGAAAGTATGTTCATCTGGAATTTTTGCTTCACTTACAAGCGTATAATCAGCCCCATAGGGCGTTCTTGTGTTTGGATTAGTTATTAGCTTCCAAGTAAAATATACATCCGCGCTAGTGAGCGGAACACCATCTGACCATTCAAGCCCTTTTTTGATTTTAAAAGTAATTGTTTTCTGGTTTTTTGAGATTTTCCAACTTTCTGCAATATCCGAGGTGAAGTTAAGATTTTCATCATATCTTATGAGGGAATTAAAAATTTTACTTGCAATTGCACTTGATGCACTGTCACCCGCTATCATTGAAATAAGGTTACTTGGCTCCGCAGACATTGCATTGATAAGAACGCCACCATTAGATAAATTATTATCTTTATAATCAATAACTTCTGAATTATTATTTGAGCAACTTATTAAAAAAATAAGCAACAAAATTAGTAAAAAAATTTGTTTCAAGATTATTCTCTTAATCAATTATTGTGGTATATCTATGGTTGTACCTATGATTATTATATGTGAATCAAGTTCATTAAATTCTTTTAGATCTTCTATAGAAACTTTGTATTTTCTAGCGATGCCTCCAAGAGTATCGCCCTTTGAAACATGATGTGTACCCACCGATGTATAATTAAAGTCACCTGTTCCTTTTAGGGTATATTTACTTTTAAGCTCATTGCTTTTTGGAATTAAAACAGTACTATTCCTTCTGAACGTGACCCTTCCATTTAGGTTGTTTATTCTTTTAAATGTACTCAAGTTAACATCAAATTTTTTAGCCACCCTCATAATTGACTCTCTTCTTTTGGGCTTGTACAAAATCCAATTAGAAAGAGGGCCGTCATGCTCGGCTAAATTTTTACTGTATGTATTAATTTTATATTGAGGTAATAAAATTGTAGTAGGTTGAGATTCTTTTGGTATCAATGGTCTTTTGTGATGCGCATTAAGCAACTCAAATTCCTCAGAAGATATATCTGCTAATTTCAAAATTAGATCTATATCCATTTGCTCAGTTATGGTTACTTCACCAAAATATGGCTCATTAGGGATTTCAAGCACCTCTACATTATATTTTGATGGGTTTTGTATGATGTGTTTCATTGCAATTAGCTTTGACACATACTCATCCGTTTCTCTTGGAAGGCTAATCGTGTAGTAGTCTGTAGCTCTTTTACGTCTTTTATTTTTTTTAATTTCTCTGCTTACCTTTCCTTCACCTGCATTATAAGCAGCAAGCGCTAGCTCCCATGTTCCAAATTGTTTGTATAGTTTTTCTAGATAATTTAGCGATGCATTTGTTGATAGGATGACATTACTTCTTTCATCTTTCCACCAGTTTTGTTTCAGACCATAGTTTTTCCCAGTTGAAGGTATAAATTGCCAAAGCCCAACCGCCTTCGCATTTGATCTTGCAATGGGATTATATGCGCTTTCAATTATTGGAAGCAATGCAATTTCCATTGGCATATTTCTTTTTTTGACCTCATGGACAACATAGTAAATATACCTTTTAGCTCTTTCAAACATTCGATAAGTATATACAGGGTGCTCGCTGTACCAGCGCTCATATTTTTTAACCACTTTCTTAGCCCATTTCTTTTTGGGATCGGGAATTCGATATCCTTTATTTACAATATTCCAGATATTTTCTGGCCTCTCCTGAATCCCAACTTCAGTTGTAAAGAGGCTTTTCTCATTTAATGGTTTAGGAATTGTAAGATAGAAATTTTTTTTGCTTTGAGAAATTTCGTTGCTATCAGCTTCCTCAATATATTCAAAAGTTTGTTGTTGGGCATTAATGCAATGACAATGATTGTGACTAGATTCTGCTTTAAGATTAATTGGGGAAATAAAAATTATTAAAACAAGACAAATGAAAAAAATATTTGTTGTAAGTTGATTCATTTTAAAAGTTATCCTTTCTTATTCTTCGCTCTTTAAATTGTGTTAAATTTTTTGATCGAAGAAAGGGGTTTGTTTTGAGTTCATCATAGAGCGTTGATGGAAGGGTAATATCTACGCCAGTTAATCTTTTTTTTCTTGATATAAGGTCTTTATTATTTTTTTCTTCCGTGAGTGCAAATTCAATATTTTTTTTTGTAT
The DNA here is from genome assembly GCA_018657165.1 of Nitrosomonadales bacterium. GTDB lineage: Bacteria > Pseudomonadota > Gammaproteobacteria > Burkholderiales > Methylophilaceae > BACL14. The sequence goes on along the minus strand of JABHXS010000111.1, from coordinate 8,487 downwards.
ATTCATGGGCACAAAAAATTTTAATTGACCCCGGCAGTTTTGATAATAACTTCAAGGATGTATGCATTTGAGAAAAAGTCCCCTCGAATAATTTTCCGCACCCACAACCAAATAAAGTATCTCCGCAGAATAGATGATTTTTATCGGCAAATACAATGTGATCAAGTGTATGTCCTGGTGTTTCAATAACCCTGAAAGAGATACCAAGTTCATTTATAGTTATAAGGTCATTATTACTTACTAAATCATAGGTGAAGTTAAATTCATTTTTAGGCCCATATATTTTGACATCTGGATAAAATTTAATTAAATCTTCTATGCCTCCAATATGATCAGCATGTTTATGTGTTATCAAGATGCCTTTTAGATTAAAGCCTTCTTTTTTTAACAAGCTTAATACTGGTGAGGAGTCACCTGGGTCGACTATGACTACATCCCTATTTTTTTTTATCATCCAAATATAATTATCTGTAAAAGATTTTATTGGGTGTATAGATATATTAGTATTTTTTGGTAGACTGAATTGCATATGTATTTAAAATTTTACTATAGATTTAATGGAATATTTTAAAAATGAATTGGTTTGATACTGAGTTAGGGAAGAGCCTTGTTGATTTTGAACAAAAGGTTATGCAAAAGTACCTTCAGCAGAAATTTGGTTATTATGCCTTGCAGCTAGGTGAGCATAAAAAAAATTTAATTAAAGCTACAAAAATAAAACATCATATTATCGCAAGAGGCAAAGAGAAAAATGTCGACTTAGATGAAGAATGGTTACCATTCGATTTTGATTCAATTGATTTAATTTTATGTTTACATTTATTTGAAAGGGTAGGCAACCCACAAAAACTTATGGATGAGTTATTTAGGGTAACAGTTTCTGGTGGTTATATTATTTTATGTGGATTTAATCCAATAAGCTTTGCCGGCTTAAGGAAATTGATAAAATTTGATAATTTTTATCCCTGGAATGGAAGTTTTTTGAGCATTTCAAGAATACAAAATTTATTAAAGCAATCGGGATTTACATTGAGGGAATCAAAATTTGAACATTATCAACCTTTATTTTTTGATGGTAAATCAAACATTAACAATAATTTAGAAAAAATAGGTAACAGGTGGCTACCACTTTTTGGTAATATTTATTTCATAGTTGCCGAAAAGGTTACTGTTTCAAAGGCTCCAAAAAAAAAGGAATGGAATAAAATAAAGAAAAGAGAAGTGGCGGTGACTAAATCATATGATTAAAATTTATACTGATGGAGCATGTAAGGGGAATCCTGGTGTTGGTGGATGGGGAGCCTTAATTATTCAAGATAAAAAAAATATAGAGCTATTCGGCGGTGAAAATAAAACAACAAATAATCGCATGGAATTAATGGCGGTCATAATGGCCCTTAAAGAAATATCACCCTCTATTGAGCTTACTATTTATACAGATTCTACCTATGTGCAGAAAGGTATAAGTGAATGGATCAAAAAATGGAAAGTTAATAGCTGGAGGTCGAGTAGCAAAAAGCCAGTTAAAAATAAGGATTTATGGGTTGAGTTAGACGAAGCATCATCCTCAAGAAAAATTAATTGGGAATGGGTTAGAGGGCATGCAGGTAATGAAGGCAATGAAAAGGCTGATGAGTTAGCCAATCAAGGCGTCTTCTCAATGCTGGAGAAATAATGAGGCAAGTATTTTTAGACACTGAAACAACGGGGCTTGATCCAAATCAAGGTCATCGGATTATCGAAATAGCTGCTGTTGAAATTAATAATCGCCAACTATCTGAGAATCAATTTCATATTTATGTAAACCCAGAGCGAGAAATTGATGCTGCCGCTCAAGAGGTCCATGGAATAACGCTTGAATTTTTAAAAGATAAAAATTTATTTAAAGATGTAGCAGATGAATTCTTAAGCTTCATTAAGGATAGTGAGCTGATTATTCATAATGCACCGTTCGATATCGGTTTTCTTAATATGGAGCTCGGAAGGATTGGCCTTGCCAATATCCAGGAGCATATAAAAAAAATTACAGACTCTTTAGTTATGGCAAGAGAATTGAGGCCTGGTCAAAGAAATAACTTAGATGCCTTATGTCGAGCATACAAGGTTGATAATTCGAAAAGAAGTCAACATGGCGCACTTTTGGACGCGCAATTACTCAGTGAAGTTTATTTGGGAATGACGCGTGGGCAGGAAGATATAGCGATAAACTTTTCTCAAAATGAAAAAGAATTACCTTTGGGTAGGGTTGACCAAGATATGTTAAAGGTTGTTCCGGCAAATGAAGATGAAATTTCATCTCACAATGCATACCTTAAGAAAATACAGACCAAATCATCTTGGTAACTGCAAACTCTTAGCTCTAGCTTGCTAAAGCATCAGCCCAATTATTAGGGGTCTCATATAGCCTAACTTTTATTGGCCTTATAAGGTCCCCAAATTCATTTTTAAATGCGTTAGAGAGTGATTCAAGGGCGATAAGTGCCATATTTTCTGCGGTGGGGACCTTAGTAAAGATTACAGTTTTATGATTATCTAAGGAATTTAAAAAATCAATTACTTTGAAATCTTTTTTATAGACGATAAAAGCATGATCCCATTGATTAACAATAACTTCCTTAATAAGGTTTTTAGCATCCTTAAAATCCATAACCATCCCAAAATCTGATTCATGACTTTGTTCTTTGATACTTCCTTTAACAGTAACCTCAATCGCATAGCGATGCCCATGAAGATTTTTGCATACACTTTTGTGGTTTGGGATTCTATGTCCCGCATCAAATTCCATTCTTGTTGTAATTTCCATTATTAGCTCTTATCGATAGCTTGAATTCTAATGGATGCTGGTGGATGTGAGTGATAGAAGGCTGAGTAGACAGGGTCGGGCGTCAATGTAGACGCATTATCACGATAAAGCTTTATTAAAGATTGCTTCAAGTCAGTGGGTTTAGCAAATTCACATGCATATTCATCTGCCTCGAATTCATATTTTCTTTGAAGTCCGCTAATAAAAGGACCAACAAAAAACATAACAAAAGGTAATAAAACTAAAGTAAATAACATAAGAAAATTTACATCACTTAAAGCCTCAATTCCTAGCCCATTATAAAATGCCTGCGTGTCTTTAAGCCCGCTAAAAAAATAGAGACTAAAGAAAATCAAAGTAATTTGAATGAATAATAATTTTTTGACATGATTTCGCTTGAAGTGTCCTAGCTCATGGGCAATAACCGCTTCAATTTCTTTGGTATTTAATTTTTCAAGTAATGTATCAAAAAATATAATCCTTTTTGTTTTTCCAAATCCACCAAAAAATGCATTACCATGCGTGCTTCTTAAAGAACCATTCATCTCAAATAATCCACTAGACTCAAAGCCACACCTCTTTAATAATTTCTCTATATTTTTTTTTAAATTTTTATCTTTTAGAGGGGTGTATTTATTAAATAATTGTTTAAGTACCGGTGCTAATGCAACACCAGCAATCGAAAAAATACTTAAAAAAATCCAAAGCCATACCCACCAATTTGTTCCAAGCTCAGATAGTATCCAAAGCGCAGAAAAAGAAATGATTGCTGTTAAAGGGATCATCACAACAAATATAGATTTAATTTGGTCTATAAGAAATAGCTTTGGAGTTATTTTATTAAAATCATATTTAGCTTCAATTACAAATGTTTGATAGATGGCTGAGGGTATATTTATTAAATGAAGAGCTATGAATATACTGGTAATAACGACAGCACCATTAAGTAGGGGATTTTCAAAATACTGCCCCATAGCATTATTCATTAAATTAATACCACCACCTAAAGTGAGGAAGTATAAAATAATTGCACCAAACACAAGCTCAATGGAGTTAAAGTTTATTTTTGTAACAGTGTAATCAGCAGCTTTTTTATGATCAGTTAATTTAATAACTTTTGTAAATGCGGCCGGAACCTTTTCTTTATTTTTTAAAACGAATTTTTTTTGTCTTTGACCTAAATAATACTCAACAGTTGTTGTAAGTATTAACAAAAAAATAAAAATAAATTGATAGCTCTCAGCCATGACTTATACTCTATAATAACTAAAATAATATTGTGCAGTAAAAACAATCTAAAAGTAAGTAAGAAGTTATAAATCTATGTGTTAGCTATAAATTTTAATGGAAATCATGATGAGTAAAAATCATAATAATTTAATTTGGATTGATATGGAAATGAGTGGCCTAAACTCACAGACAGATAAAATCCTTGAAATTGCCATTATTATCACAGATCCCTTTTTGACTATTTTAGAGGAGGGCCCAGTTTTTGTTTTAAAGCAATCCGATGAAGTGTTAGCAAAAATGGATGCTTGGAATCAATCAACTCATGGAAAATCTGGTTTGATTGAGAAAGTAAAAAATTCATCCTTGAGTGAGGGGGTAGCAACTCATCAGTTGATTGAGTTTATCTCTAAGTATGTAGGAAAAAATAGATCCCCCATGTGTGGAAATTCAATTTGCCAAGATAGGAGGTTTCTAGCAAAATACATGCCTGATCTTGAATCATATTTTCACTATCGGAATTTAGATGTAAGTGTTTTTAAGGAGTTGGCTAAACGATGGAAGCCCGAACTAATCGATGGTTTTAAGAAGGGTGGCAAGCATGAGGCGCTTGCTGATATTCGAGAATCTATTGAAGAGTTGAAGTACTACAGAGAGCATTTTATAAAAATATAAACCCATGTTCACCTTATCAAATTTTATTTTAGTAGGCATAGGGGCGGCAATTGGTGCTTGGCTGAGGTGGTTAATAACATACTTTTTTACTATAGCTGACCCCACCTTACCTCATGGAACACTTGCTGTTAATCTCATAGGTGGTCTTATTATCGGAATGTCATTTGCCGCGATACAAAGTACTGCTTTTGAGATATCAGAAGAAATTAAATTAATCTTAAATGTTGGGTTTTTAGGAGCCTTTACTACTTTTTCAACTTACTCCGTTGAGCTACTCAATCTCTTTCTCAAAGGTGAAGTAGCCTTAGGTATATTTTTTGCTGTACTAAATGTAATTGGTGCCTTGCTTTTTTGCTTTATTGGTTGGTACTTATTTAATCTTTTTTTGAAGTAACCTTTTTTTTCTTAGGTTTGGATGCAGCCTTTGGTTTTGGGGCTTTAGTCTTTTTAGTCTCAATCATCACCAATTCCTTGGTTTCTTTTTTATCTTCTTTTGGTTTTTGCCAATCAGCAACTTTTTTAGGCGATGATTTTTTTGGTTTCTCTTTTTCAGGTTCCGATGCAGGTTTGTTTGAAGTCTCAACAAGCTTTAAACCAACACTATCTAAATCCACTTTTGGTAATTTTTCAGCCTTTTTCTTTGGTTTGGGTGCGATTGATTTTTCAGCCAAAACAGGTTTTTTTTCATCACGCATCTTATTTTCCGTTGTGTCATGATGAATTTTTTTAGGAGCTTTGTTGTCAGATGGGGGGGTAGAATTTTTTGCAACATTATCTTTAGAAAATTTATCTTTATAGTTAGATTTTCTATTGCGATTGTTTCTCCTATTGCGATTGTTTCTCTGTTGATTATCTGCCCTTTGGTGTTTATCCCCCTCCTCAATAATTTTTTCTTTGGGAACTTCTTTTTCTAAAGTTTTACTAGTTTCTGCTTCATTGCTTGGAGCAATTAAATCTTTTATAAATCCAAAGATTGATTTATTCTTTTTACCTGCTGGAGTAGGGACAATTTGCTTAACTGCTGGCTCTAGTTTTTCTTGCTTAGCTTCAGCCTTATTATTTTTTTCAGCATCCTCTTCGAGTGGCTGTTCTACAACCTTATAGCTTGCTTTCCCACTATTTTGAGATGAACGTTCAATATGAAATTTTGGAATTTCAAAGTACCTATTTGGTATCACAGTAATTGCACACTCTGACTTAATTTCAATATCCCTTATATCTTTCCTTTTTTCGTTTAATAACAAAGTGGCTACCTCTATTGGCAATTGGATCGATATACTTTGTAGTTTAGCTTTATTGGATTCTTGTTCAATCATCCTTAGCATAGATAATGCAGTTGATTGGATATCCCTAACCCTTCCTGTTCCTTCACATCGAGGGCAAATGCCACTTACAGATTCACCGAGACTTGGTCTTAGCCTTTGTCTTGAGATTTCAAGTAAACCAAATCGTGATATTTTATTCGTTTGTATTCTTGCTTTGTCATGTTTGAGTTCATCACGCATCTTATTTTCTACGCTTCTTTGATTTTTTTGATTTTCCATATCAATAAAATCGATGACAATAAGCCCTCCAATATCTCTCAGTCTTAATTGTTTAGAAATTTCAATTGCAGCTTCAATATTTGTATTAAAAGCAGTGCTTTCAATATCCTTGCCTCTTGTTGATCTACTTGAATTAACATCAACCGAAACAAGTGCTTCGGTATGATCAATTACTACGGCACCACCAGAGGGAAGCTGAACCTCTCTTAAAAAAGCAGATTCAATTTGGCTTTCAATGCCATATTTTGAAAATAGCGATGTTTCTTCATCATAGAATTTAATTCTATCTGCGTAGTTCGGCATTACATGGGACATAAATTGATATGCTTGGTCGAAGATTGATTGTTTATCAATAATAATCTCTTCAATATCTGTATTAAAGTAATCTCGAATGGCCCTGACTACCAGATTACTTTCTTGGTAAATTAAAAAAGCACCAGATTGGGCTTTTGCCGCTCCCTCAATTGCAGTCCAAAGTTGATTTAAGTAGTCTAAATCCCATTGAATTTCTTCAGCAGACGCCCCAATGCCGGCAGTTCTTCCAATAACGCTCATACCTTTTTTAACTTTTATTTGAGATAGAATATCTTTAAATTGAGTTCGCTCTTCCCCTTCAACCCTCCTTGAAATACCTCCTCCATCATTATTGTTTGGCATTAGGACAATATATCTTCCCGCAAGTGAAAGGTAGGTTGTCAGCGCTGCTCCTTTATTACCTCTTTCATCCTTACTTACTTGAACAACTAGCTCTTGCCCTTCGGTAATCACATCCTTAATTGATATACTTTTTTTTCTAGATTTTTTTGAATATGAATCCGGTGATATTTCCTTGAATGGGAGAAAGCCATGGCGATCTACTCCATAATTGACAAAAGCAGCCTCAAGAGATGGTTCAATTCGGGTGACAACTGCTTTGTAAATATTACTTTTTCTTTGTTCTTGATTTCCTCTTTCAAAGTCTAGGTCTTCAAGTTTGTTTTCGTTAATTGTTGCAACTCTTAGCTCTTCAGATTGAGTTGCATTAAATAGCATTCTTTTCATTTTTTAATCTCCAATTTAAGTTTGAAGATTTTATATAAAAGAATATAGGCGAAATATAAATAAAGGACTCAATATGTAAGTAAAATAGCAATAAAGCTATTTAATCAATGAATTATCTTGTCTTGCTCTTGTTTTTGGTCTTTATTTTTAATATTTTTTTAAATTAAAACTTTCTACTATATTATTTTTTTAAAATCTTTTTTATGTCTGCCTCTTTTATATTTTTTTAAATAGGTGCGCAGATCAAACCTTGAATTCTTTGTTTATGTATAATTCAGATCATTAATATTATCTTTTGCACTATTGCAAAAGAAATCTGAGTTTCAAGTATAAGTTATAAACTAGACGAAAACAAATAATGGCCAACTTTATCGAAAAAAAAATTACATACAAACTTGTCGACGAAGGTAGTGTTGGTCAGAAAGTAGATAATTTTTTAATAAAAATATTAAAAGGTGTGCCAAAGAGTCATATATATAAATTATTAAGAACTGGACAGATAAGGGTAAATAAAAAAAGAGTTAAAACAGAATATAAGCTTTGTAAGGGGGATGAATTAAGAATTCCACCAGTTGATTACAAAGAAAAAACTACTCCTAAAAATTTAAAAATTGATAATCGAACAAAAAAATCCATTACTAAAAATATTCTGTATGAAGATGACGATTTATTTGTTATAAACAAGCCCAGCGGTCTTGCGGTTCATGGTGGAAGCGGTCTTAGTTTTGGTGTTATTGAATTGCTTAGAGAGATTTATCCTAACGAAAAATTTTTAGAGCTTATTCATCGACTTGATAAAGAAACTTCGGGGGTGCTTTTAGTCGCAAAAAAAAGGGCGGCTTTAGTCGAAATTCAAAAACAAATAAGAGAAAAGCGAATCCACAAAAAATATCAGGTTTGTGTTTATGGCTTATGGAAAGATAAACAAAAGACAGTAGACTTAATGTTGCTCAAGACCTCTAACCAAGATGGACAAAAAGTAATTGTGGTTGATAAAAAAAAAGAAGAACAAAATTCAAAAGCATCTAAATCTGTTTTCTTCTTAAAAAAACAATTTAGAAATTTTAGCTTATTAGATGTGAAGTTAATTACTGGTCGAACACATCAAATTAGAGTGCATCTGGCTCATCTTGGGTTTCCAGTGTTGGGTGATCAAAGGTATGGTAACTTCAAGATTAACAAGGAGCTTGAAAAGGT
>JABHXS010000075.1 GCA_018657165.1 Nitrosomonadales bacterium | reverse complement strand
TGATATTTTCTGAGTGCTTTTTATCTGATGAATATGTTTCCTCTAAAAGTATTTTATTTTTTAATAAAGCAATAGATAAAAGATGACTCGAAGTATCGATTGATAATATATTCATTATAGTTCTTCCAAAAAATTGATAACAGCTGATTCACTTCTTGTTCTTTTAAAAGAGGGGAGGCTTTTCCAAATCTTCATACCATATGATTTCTCAATAATCCTTCTATCACAAATCACCATAACCCCTTTATCATGATCATCCCTAATAAGTCGACCTACTCCCTGCTTAAGCCTTATAATAGCCTCAGGCAACTGCATCGACATAAAAGCATTTGTCCCCTCCTCCGTCAATAATTTAATTTTAGATTCAAATACAGGGTCTCCTGGAGACTGAAAAGGGAGCTTATCAATTATAACTAAACTTAGCGTTGATCCTCGGACGTCAATACCCTCCCAAAAACTTAATGACCCTATTAAAACTGCATTTCCATGCTTTTTAAATTGATTCAATAAGTCATTTTTAGGGCCTTCACCTTGAGTGATAACTGGATAATCAATTTTATTTTTCTCAAACTCATCTTTCAATAAAGCACCAATTTCTTCCATTGATTTTAAGCTGGTAGCCAAAATAAATGCCCTTCCCTTTGCTGCTCTTATGAGGGGCAGGGCCTTTTTAACTAAAACTAAATTAAATAACTCATCTTTTGGGTCAGGGATTTCTTTTGGTACATATAGAAATGCATTTTCACTATAATTAAAAGGGCTCTGCAAATATTGAGTCCTTGATTTTTTAAGACCAAGTAAGCTTGTGAAGTGATCAAAACTCCCATTAATTGATAAGGTTGCTGAAGTAAATATCCACGCGCTATCAGCTTTCTTTTGAAATTTATTAAATTGCTCAGCAACGCTAATTGGCGTTGCATTAAATTGAATTGTTCTAGCAAACACTTCCAGCCAGTAAATATCATTTTGATTATCTCTTTTTAACCAAGAATTAAGTTTTATAGTAAGCTCTGTAGCTCTATCAAACAACTTTTGTGACTCTGCATTATCCTCCGCGTGTTTAGATAAAATTGTTTCTAATAAATCTAATTTTGCAATTAAAGTCTTATAGGTCTCTTTAAAAGCATCATAGTCTTGAAGCTTATTTATATTCAGTCTTACAGAAGATGGGCTGATTAATGCCTTTAAATCAAAGATGTTCTCTTGTAAGTCTTTTGCTAATGAATCCAGTATCTTGATGGTATCTGGATATTTTATAAAACTTTGTTGGCAGTCTTGGATTAAATTAATAATTTGGCTTGATGAAATAAATTCACCTAAGAAAAAAGATGCAACCAAAGGGACCTGGTGTGCCTCATCAAAAATTACAGTATTTGCCTTAGGCAGAATCTCTGATAGCTCTGCATCCTTTAGAACAAAATCAGCAAAAAATAAATGGTGATTAACTATTAGCACCTCTGATTCTAACGCTTCCTTTCTAGCCTTTACTAAAAAACAGTTTTTATAAAATTCACAATCTTGACCCAAACAATTTTCTTTTGTCGATGTGACCATTGGCCAAATCGCTGAATTTTCTGGTATTTTACTAATCTCAGAGACTTCACCAGAATCACTGTTATCCGAAAAAGCTTTTATTAAGTGTAAATATTTAGCATCGTTTTTATTAAAAAACATACCTTCTTGATTTGTATTTTCCATTCTTAGCTTACAAATATAGTTTGCTCTCCCCTTCAGTATGTTTACCTTTACTGAGATTTTAAGCGCCTCTCTTATTTTGGGTATGTCATTAAAAAAAAGTTGGTCTTGTAAATTTTTTGTAGCGGTTGAAATTACAACCCTTCCTCCTTTTAAAAGTGAGGGATATAAATATGCAAACGTTTTACCAACGCCAGTACCAGCCTCTATGACTAAAGACTCTTTATCCTTAATGGCATTACTAACTGATTTTGCCATTTCAACTTGCTCAGTCCTTAGTTGATAGTTATTTAAGCAATCATTTAACGGGCCTTGAGGGCTAAAAAAATTATCCGTTGAAGAATTTTGTTGAGGGTTCATAGTTTTTTCTAGGGCTAACTCGCCGGGAACTAAATTTCATAAATATATGTCCATTGTATTAGAATTCAGAGGAGTTTATTTGTTTTTTGTTTTATCATTTATGCACTAAAATGTAATAAGCACTTCAATACTTTTAATAATAATCAAAAAAAGGTTCATTTAGATGCGTTCAAGAATTGAGAAATTTTCACTCGTTATAATCGGAGCAATTATTGGAATTTTATTTACATTTAATCTCCCTGTATTCGCTGATAAAAATAACCCAAATAATTTACCAATTGATAAACTCAGAACGTTTGCAGAGGTGTTCGGTAAAATAAAAACAGATTATGTAGATCCAATTGGAGACCCAAAATTACTTGATGAGGCCCTTAAAGGAATGCTTTCCGGTCTGGATCCTCACTCTGTTTACCTCGACAAAGATAAATATAAAGATTTATCGCAAGGCACTGCAGGTGAGTTTGGTGGGCTTGGTATCGAGGTGGGAATGAAAGATGGTTTCGTTGAAGTGATTACACCAATCGAAGATACGCCTGCTTACAATGCGGGATTAAAAAGTGGTGATTTAATTATCAAACTCGATGACACTTTAGTTAAAGGCCTTACGCTTAATGACGCTGTTAAATTAATGAGAGGTAAACCAGGCACTTCAATTGACATTCGATTACTTCGTGAGAATGTAGTAGCCCCTATAGACATTAAAATTACGCGTGCTCAAATTAAGACTAAAAGTGTTAAAGCAAAGCTTATAGAACCTGACTATGCATATTTTAGAGTAACGCAATTTCAAGACAGGACTGGAGAAGACCTAGCTAAAGCAATTAAAAAATTAAGGGTTGAGAATAAACATGCATTTAATGGAATTATTCTAGATATGAGAAACAATCCGGGTGGCTTATTAACGCAAGCTGTATCTGTTTCAGCAGCTTTCTTAGATGATAACGAATTAGTGGTTTATACCGAAGGAAGAGCGCCTGATGCAAAAATGCGTTTAACTACCGCTCCTGAAAACTTTATAAGGTCGGGAGGAGATTTTGAAAAAAATAATTATATAAAATCCCTGCCGGATGACATAAAAGATGTTCCGATGGTTGTGATTATAAATAATGGCTCTGCTTCAGCAGCAGAAATTGTGACTGGTGCTCTGAAGGATCACAAAAGAGCAACTATATTAGGTACCCGAAGCTTTGGTAAGGGCTCTGTTCAAAGCATTCTACCAATGATGAATGGTGCAGCAATTAAATTAACTACGGCTAGATACTATACTCCAAATGGCACATCCATTCAGGGTAAGGGCATCGAACCAGATATAAAGATTACAGATGGAACAGAATCTTTAGCTTACCGTGAAGAAGACATTCCAGATAGTCTTTCTAATTTGCAGGATAAGAATAAAAAAAAGGACAAACCAATAACAAACGGACCGACACTTGAGCAAAAAGAAGCGCTGAAAAACTTCAAGCCCATTAAATTTGGTACTGATGAAGATATTCAATATGTTGAGGCACTTAAGATTCTTAAAGCTATGGGTGATCAAACCGCTCTTTAAAAAAATAAATGATTATTGATAAAATTATTAATGAAGTTGAAATAGGGCTAAATATATTGTTTGGTCCGACTTCATCAAAAAGACCAAGGCCTGATAAAAAAATATCAGGTGATGAAAATCTCAACCCAGAAATTAAAAAAAATCACGCAAAATTAATGAGGGTTAATCACTCAGGAGAAATTTGCGCTCAAGCACTTTACAGGGGTCAGCTTTTTTTCAATAAAGATAAAACCATAGAGAAAAGCTTAAATAAAGCTGCTAGTGAAGAAATTGATCACTTAGTTTGGTGTGAACAAAGAATAAATGAATTAGATGGGAAAACTAGCTTGTTAAACCCTATCCTTTATATAGGGTCTATTGGAATTGGTGGGATTGCAAGCATCATTGATAAAAAATATAATTTAGGGTTTTTAGCTGAAACGGAAAATCAAGTCTCTTCACACCTTGATAGGCATATTGTTAGTTTATCTAAAAATGATGTTAGAACAAAAAAAATATTAGAACAAATGAAATTAGATGAACGCCAGCACGAAATGTCAGCAAAGGAATTAGGTGCAGCTGAACTCCCAAAACCCGTCAAAAAAGTCATGAGCATCACATCTAAAATAATGACTTCCCTAACATACAAGGTCTAAGTCAATGTCATTAACATTTAAAGAGGCTCTAAAATCCCTTCCGGACGTAAATCAGTTAATTAGAATTGAGCTTTATGATTTGAACGGTAATTTTGTCGATAAAATTGATAATTTACCAGGCACCCAAGGCTCACTGAAAGTTTATTTTTATTTATATAAGACATTTAAGGTGATTAATCTTCAAGCAGCCCAAAAAGGCTTAGCGCTATTTTCGGAACATACAATTAATGCAAAAGAAAACCCTGGAAGCCATCCAAACATTGATCGTTTAATTAAAATTATTGAAACTAATAATACGCTTAATATTAAAACTATTCTTCGCTAATCACAAAATCATGAGTTATCTTTACACTTTTGCTAAGCATTATTGAAGCTGAGCAATATTTATTGGCTGATAAATTGATTGCCCTTTCCACCGCTTTGCTTTGAAGGTTAATGCCTTTAATTAAAAAATGGATGTGAATACTTGTAAAAACCTTTGGTACTTCATCAGCTCTTGTTGCCTCTATCTCCGCAATACATTCGGTTACATTCTGCCTCGATTTTTTTAAAATTGTGACCACATCGAATGAAGTGCACCCGCCCATACCTATCAACATCATCTCCATAGGCCTCATACCTAAATCTTTCCCCCCAAGTTCTTTTGGGCCATCTAACATTACTTCGTGTCCAGATTCTGACGTGCCATTAAAACTCACATCCTGCATCCATTTTATTTTAGTTTTCATTTCTATTGAATCTCAATAAGCTCAACATCAAATATAAGATCAGAGTTTGGTGGAATCACGCCTCCCGCACCTCTTGAGCCATATCCCATGTCAGATGGAATAATTATCGTCCGACTTCCACCTACCTGCATTCCACTTACCCCATTATCCCAGCCCTTAATAACCTGTCCGACCCCTAAGACAAAACTAAATGGCTCCCTCCTATCGAGTGAGCTATCAAACTTAGTGGTTTTCTCTCCATTCTCATAAAGCCAACCAGTGTAGTGAACAGTAACCGTAAGGCCTTTCTCCGCCTCTCGTCCATCACCAACTTTGTTATCTGTAATAATTAATTCCATAATTTCTTTTTCTTGCATTTTATCTTTCTCCTCATTAAAAAGCTCTATTGAATGTGATAGTGAAGTACAACTTAACATTGCGATCAATATAAATAATCTTTTCATCATTTTTGGTCCTCAAATCAATTTTTAAATAGATTCAAATGCTATATTAATTAAGTCATTTTGAAGGCCATAAGATTTATTTGCTGCCTTATCGTTCATTAAAAAAATTAATATTTTTTTATTTTTATTTTTATCTACTAAATATCCTGCAATTGCGCTTACATTTTTTAATGAGCCAGTCTTAAAGTGGCCATTTTTTTTAACCTTAGAGAATGGCATTTTTTTTTCTAATGTACCGTCTTCAGCTAAAATTGAGAAAGATGATAACATCTCTGGCATATAGGGATGTTCATAAATTTTATTCATAATCTTCATAAGGCTCTCCGCATTAATAGAAGTCTTTCTTGATAATCCCGCTCCATTCTCAACAAAAATATTATTGGTATCAATGCCATGATTGATCAGCCAATTTAAAATAAACTGATTCACATCATCTTCGGTCACTTGAGTTTTTAAATCCTCCGCCATAACAGTTAATATCAGGTTCCGAGACATTAAGTTCAGGCTGTATTTATTCATATCACGAATAAGAACACCAAGCGCATTTGAATAGTGGCTTTCAAGCAGCTTACTTTCAAGTCTTTCTTTATCATTAACCCAATAACCACCTAAAAAATCACCGCCATTTTGGGCCCACAGACTCTTAAAGACCTCGTAAAAATACCTACTATTGTCTATTACAGATAAATCAATTTCTTTGTTAAGGCACTTTTTACTAAAATAACCTTGAAAAATTATCATGTCACCCAAAGCCCCTTTAGCTTTTTGATAATCTAAAGACTGCTTCCAAGAAACACAATTTTTTT
>JABHXS010000063.1 GCA_018657165.1 Nitrosomonadales bacterium | reverse complement strand
TGCGCCAGTGGACATTTGCTTCATAAATACCTCTTCAGCAATACGGCCACCAAATAAGATTGATATTTCTTCTAGCATCTTGGTTTTAAAATTACTAAACCTATCAAATTCAGGTAACTGCCAAGTTAGGCCAAGAGCATAACCTCTAGGCATGATTGTTACTTTATGTACTGGGTCTGCATTGGGCAACAACTTCGCCACAACCGCATGTCCTGATTCATGATAGGCAGTATTCATCCTCTCTTCTTCGCGCATTACTAATGACTTTCTTTCAGGCCCCATATAAATTTTATCTTTTGCTTGTTCAAAATCTTCCATATCAACAATTGATTTATTCCCTCTCCCAGCAAAAAGAGCAGCCTCATTAACTAAGTTAGCTAAATCCGCACCTGAGAAACCGGGCGTTCCTCGCGCTAGAATATCAGCCTTCACATCATTATCAATTGGGATCTTTCTCATGTGTACGTGAAGAATTTCTTCCCGACCTTTAATATCAGGTAATCCAACCATAATCTGTCTATCAAAGCGCCCAGGCCTAAGTAGAGCTTTATCTAAAACATCAGCACGGTTAGTTGCAGCAACAACAATTACACCTGAGCTGGGCTCAAAGCCATCAAGCTCTACAAGCAATTGATTAAGTGTTTGTTCTCTTTCATCATTCCCACCTCCAGTCCCAGCACCCCTAGTTCTTCCAACCGCATCAATCTCATCAATAAAGATTATGCATGGCGAACTCTTCTTGGCTTGCTCGAACATATCTCTTACTCTTGCAGCACCTACACCTACAAACATTTCAACAAAATCAGAACCTGATATGGTAAAAAATGGTACCTTTGCTTCACCAGCAACTGCACGAGCTAATAAAGTTTTACCTGTCCCTGGAGGGCCTACAAGAAGAACGCCCCTCGGAATTCTTCCTCCTAATTTATGAAATTTGGCCGGGTCTTTCAAGAAGTCAACCATTTCAGTTACTTCTTCTTTAGCCTCATCACAACCAGCAACATCCTTAAATGTAGTTTTGTTTGAAGTTTGATCTAACTGCCTAGCTTTACTCTTGCCAAATGAAAATGGCCCCCCACCTTTCGAGCCACCCTGCATTTGTTTCATAAAGAATATCCATACGCCCACCAATAAAATCATTGGGAACCACGAAATAAATATACTCATCAAAAACGATTGCTCTTCTTCAGGCTTAGCTTCAACAACAACACCATTTTTTAGTAAATCAGAAACAAGCCATGGGTCTGTCGGTGCATAAGTTGAGAATTTTTTACCATTATTAGTTGTTCCGGTAATGTTTTGTCCATCAATTCTTACTTTAGCAATATTTCCTGATTTAACTTGATCCATGAATTGAGAATAGACAAGCTTATTTTCCAATCTAGATGAGGAAGAAAATTGATTAAAAATGGTCATCATTATGATGCCAATCGCTATCCAAATACCGATACTCTTTAGAATGTTTTTATTCAATGTTTGGCCTTATAAATAAAAGATTAATTAGTAGATTTCATTATAACTAATTTATAAATTAAAACTGTAATTTTAGGTTCTCACAAGAACTCATACCCCAACAAAAAAATTTCTGAGCTTCTACTTCTAGATGAATCTGGCTTAATTTTAAAAACTTTTTTAAAATTTAATCTTAAATTTTTAACATACTCTTCAAAATCAGCACCTACAAAACTCTTGACCAGAAAAAACCCATTTTGTTTCAAATGATTTTTAGCGAATTCTAAAGCCAGCTCATTAAGATAAATAGCTCTTTGTTGATCAACCAATTTTATACCACTAATATTGGGGGCCATATCTGAAATTACAAGGTCTACAGGCATATTTTTTAATTTATCTTCAACATTTTGTAATACTGCCTCATCCTCGAAATCACCCTGAATAAAATCTATATTTTTAATAGGCGGCATCTCTAATAAATCTACAGCCACAACCTTCCCATTCCCCCCTATTTTTTTTGATAACACTTGTGACCATCCTCCAGGCGCTGCTCCAAGATCAACTGCCGTACTACCTGATTTAATAATTCGATACTTTTTTTCAATTTCGATTAACTTATATGCAGCCCTTGAACGATACCCATCTTTTTGCGCTTGAATAACAAATGGATCTTTAACGTGCTCTTTAATCCAGTTTTTACTATTGTTAGCTTTACTCATCTGATAAACTACGCCTAAAAATTAAATAAACTATTAATTCATGATGTTAAATTCAAAGCAAATTTCTCACTTAAAGGGACTATCCCATTCACTTAACCCCGTCGTACAAATCGGTCATAAAGGGCTAACAGATTCTGTTATTAATGAAATACAAATAAGTATAAAAGCTCACGAGTTAATTAAAATTAAGTTACAAGAAAAAGATAGAAATAAAAGAAAGCTTATACTTAATGAAATATGTAAAAAAATTAATGGGCAAGCAATCAATCAGATTGGTATGCAAATTGTAATTTTTAAAGCCAGTGAGCCATCAAAAATATTACTTCCCTAACTATCTAGTTTTTAATAGTAAGAATAACCCTAAAATACATTCAATTAAATAAGCAACACTTGCAATTCCATGCCAGGCTGAAAATCTATCAGCAAAAACACTCTCCATAACCTCCTTTGGAAAGGCCTCTACTTTTAATGCCTCTAAAATAGGATTGATCCCAAAAAAGCTAATGCAAACTACTAATAAAAGAAAAAAGGCTAACCAAGCCTGCATTTTTTTTAAAAATCTTATTGATTCGACATGAAACCCATATCCTAAAATCAAAACAAGAGTAATGATTCCAAATATATTAATATAAGAAAATATGTCTGAAACAATCATGCCTGCAATATAGGAGCTGGGCATTATATTGAAAATGACATAAGTCACCATGAGCATGGCCCATAGCCCCCCTACCCAAATACTTGTAAAAATGAAGCTTAATTTATTTAAAAAAGACCCCATGGCTTTTTATAAATATTTGACTTGTAAAATTTCGTATGTTTTCAATCCACCAGGAGATTCAAACTCAACAACATCTTCGATTTGTTTGCCAATAAGTGCTTTTGCCAGCGGCGAGCTAATTGAAATTTTTTTTTCTTTAATATCTGCTTCATCATCTCCAACTATTTGATATGTAACCTCATTTTCAGTATCAAGATCTTGAATGACAACGGTAGTTCCAAACACACACCTACCATCCTTTTGCAGCTCCTGAGGATCAATAATTATGCAGTTAGATAGCTTTGCTTCAATATCAGCTATCCTTCCTTCAATGAAGCCTTGCTTTTCTTTTGCTGCATCATATTCAGCATTTTCAGAAAGATCTCCTTGTGCTCTTGCTTCAGCAATAGCGGCAATAACATCTGGCCTCTCAACACTTTTTAAGAGCTTTAGTTCCTCTTTAAGTTTTTCTGAGCCATTAATTGTGATAGGTGTTTTATCCAAAGAAATTCCTAGTTATTTTGTTTAAATTGAATACCAATATGAATTGAGTGTATTTTAAGAGACGGTTTTATGCAAGTTCTGCAATGATGAAACAGATATTTCATCTGTATAGCTCATCCCAACGCATGCAGCCTTGGCTCCTGCTAAAGTTGTATAGTATGTAATTTTATTCTGAAGAGCATTTCTTCTGATCTCATATGAATCTATAATTGCCTGCTTATCTTCAGTTATATTTACAATGAAATCAATTTCATCATTTTTAATCATATCTACAATATGCGGCCTTCCTTCAGCAACTTTATTTACATATTGAACATCTAGATTATTTTGG
>JABHXS010000091.1 GCA_018657165.1 Nitrosomonadales bacterium | reverse complement strand
TTTTTATTGATAATTTTTGCAGTGCATTTTTGATAATATCGGTTAATTCATCTTCAAGACTTTCGCCCTTAAAATTTTTTGAAATATAAATAAATTGCTGATTTTTTTCTTCTACAATCTCAAGATCTTCGACTTTGATCGCCTTATCAATAGATCCTAGTTTTTTTATTAATGGTTGAGTAGGCTTGTCATTCTCATCAAAACCTACAGAATAGGGCATAATCTTAATAAGTTTTTTTTCATCTTCAGCCTCTTTCTTTACTGACTTGATGTGAACCGCAATTCTTCTTGGAGTAGCAAAAGATTGAATGTCACTTTTATCTATTAGTTTTTTTGAGAGAAGTTCTGAGGATATATTCTCACCTAGTTGATTACCTAGAATCTCGAGCGAATCTGGTGGTAATTCTTCTGTTAGAAGCTCTATTAATAAATTATCTTTAATCACTCGAATCACTTTTCTTATCAAGTTCATTTGTAGCCTCTTTTGCATGGCTTCTATCAGCCATTGGGAAGCCTAATTTTTTTCTACTCTCTAAGTAGGCTTTAGCAACATTTCTAGAAATATCCCTTATTTTTCCGATGTAGTCAGCCCTTTCTGTGACACTTATTACACCTCTTGCATCTAATAGGTTAAATGTATGAGCTGCTTTTAAAACTTGTTCATAGGCTGGCAATGCCAAATTCTCTTTAACTAGATTATTTGCTTGTTTAGCATGAGAAGAAAAAGCTTTTAAAAGAAATTCAGTATCACTGAATTTAAAGTTGTATCTGCTTTGTTCTTTTTCATTTTGTAAAAAAACATCTCCGTAACTAATTCCATCTGTCCATTGAACATCATAGACGCTTTCTACATTTTGAATATACATAGCTAGCCTTTCAAGACCATAAGTAATTTCTCCAGTAATTGGTTTACAAGTAATCCCCCCTACTTGTTGAAAATAGGTAAATTGTGTTATTTCCATCCCATTTAACCAAACTTCCCAACCAAGACCCCATGCACCTAGGGTTGGATTTTCCCAATTATCCTCTACAAGGCGAATGTCATTTTTATTGAGGTCAATCCCAAGATTTTTAATGGAGGCCATATAAAGATCAACTATATTTTCTGGCGCAGGTTTTAATGCAACTTGAAATTGATAATAGTGTTGAAGGCGATTCGGGTTTTCTCCGTAACGACCGTCCTTTGGCCTTCTGCTTGGTTGGACATATGCCGCCTTCCACGGTTCAGGACCAATCGACTTTAAAAATGTGGCGGTATGTGATGTACCTGCGCCAACTTCCATGTCATAAGGCTGAATGATGGCACATCCTTGATGGCTCCAATACTCTTGAAGTTTGAAAATAATTTCTTGGAAGTTAAGCATTTATCTTTTTTTAAATTAATTTATTTCTGTATTTTACTTTGTTTCTTAATCACAGCAAGAAACTTACCAATTAATTTTCTTTGCAGAAAAGCGAGCGAGATGATGAAAAAACTTAAAATTAAGACTGGAAAATGACCATATTTTATAAAAGGGGTACTTCCTTTAAAGCCTTGCACAGATTGAGTAAGTGACCCACTTTGGAATTGGGGCATTTTACTTATAACTTTACCTTTTTCATTAATAAAAGCCGTGACGCCTGTATTCGTTGCCCGAAGCATCATCCGTCCTGTTTCGATTGATCTGGCTTGTGAAATTTGTAAATGTTGTTCAGCAGCAATTGAATGGCCATACCAAGCATCATTGCTCATATTTAATAGAATATTTGCCATTGGTAATTGTTGAATAATTTCATTTCCAAATACATCTTCGTAACAGATATTTATTGCTATTTTTTGTTGATCAAAATACATTGGAAGTTGTTTCTTAGGGCCACTAGATAAATCATTAAAAGGCATATTCAGCAAGTCCTCATATATAAAACCAAAAATACCTCTAAGCGGAATATATTCTCCAAAGGGGACTAAATGATATTTTCTATATTTTTGTGATCCGTTAACACCCAATGAAACTGCAGAATTATAAATATTCTCTTCTTCTCTTTCGATTGCACCTAAAATTAGATTTCCATTAATCTGTTTAAGGTGAGCTTCAATTTTATTTAAATAATTTGATGGAATATGTTCTAGTAAAAGAGGCATTGATGTTTCAGGTAAAACGGTAAGTGGAGAATTGCTTTCAAAAATTAAGTGTTCATACTTGTCTAGTATATTTTTAATTTTAATTTGATTCCATTTTTCATCTTGCCTTACATTCCCCTGTATTAACGTAACTTCGACACTTTCCCCATTTGGCTCTGTCCATTCAATTTTTTTTAAAAAGTGTCCACCAGCCCAAATGGAAACTATTAAAATAATAATCCATGGTCTATTTTTAGTCCTATCCAGCAAAAGAAATATCAAGTGTGCGGTTAAAATTAAGAGAAAAGTAACACCATATATACCAGTAATAGGAATGTATCCAGCCAAGGGGCTACTATCAACTTGAGAATAACCTAGAGTTAGCCAAGGAAAGCCTGTAAAGATAAATGAGCGTACCCATTCAATTATTGTAAAAATTGCTGCCACTAAGAGAGGTTTATTTTTAAATTTTGGAAAAAATGAAAAAGATAAGAAAAAAATCGATAAAAACAAACATAAGCTAAAAGTTGTGAGTATCGCCATAATTGGTGGCATACCTCCAAATTTTTGTAGGCAGATATATATCCAATAAATACCAAATATAAAAAAACCTAAACCAAAAAGTAAACTCTCTTTTAGGGGTAGATTATTTTTTTGGATTAACCAAAAAAAAATAGTAATTACCAATGGAAGAACAGGGTAAAAATTAAAAGGTGAGAAGCTTAAAACTAATAGAGCACCAAGAAAAAAATAGGATACAGATAAAGTCAGTTGGGATGATTTGATGGTCAAAGTATACTATTTTAAAATTTTTAAAATAGTACTTTAACCTTACTTAATGAACTTGTAAAAACTAAAATGAACTATCAGGACGTTTGGTATCAAACTTTTGACCTTCAAAATTTGAATTTGCATCAACATTATTTAAAAATACAACAGATTCGACATATCCATCTATGATGTCAAGCTCAGTAGTAGGGAAATAGTTTCCATTTTCATCGGTATTAAGATTGTGATAATACCAAGAGCTTGCAATTACTTCATTAGAAGATTTCATCTTAAGGTTTAATTTTTTAGTAGGTTCACCTATAAGCCCAACAATTTCCTCTGGCGTTAAAAGGCCAATAACATTTGCAAATTCAATATAATCCGTCGGCATTTCATCAATGATTGGATTGTCTTTATCACTTTCATGATGATCAGCAAAGGTGGTTGAAAGGTAGAAAATAGAGAATATTGTTAGTAGAAGTTTCATGTGATAAATCTTATTTTAAACAAAGTGGTGTGCTAAAGATTTATTTAAGCTCCATACTTT
>JABHXS010000064.1 GCA_018657165.1 Nitrosomonadales bacterium | reverse complement strand
CTTAATATGTTTTTGAAAAAATAATGCACGAGAAATCTTAAAGAAAGTATGCAGCTCTTTTTCTATATGTTTAAAGCTACTATTTTTTTTAATCAAAAGTGGAATAGTTTCTTCAAACAGACTTTGGCCTACAAGGCCATCGAAACCAGCGTGAAGAGCAGTAATGATTTTCTTTGTATTGCGTGTAGAGACTTTTTGTTTTTTAAATTTACGATATATTATGCTAAAGGTTCTGTTTGGAAGCCATGTGTACCTTCCATAAATATATATAAAAATAAAAGCTATTATTAATAATGCCATTAAAGAAAATTTAATTTTATTTTCTTTTTTAATTTTGTCTAAGAAAAATGGACCTCTATAAGTGCTCATATCATTTTCTATTTTTACATCTCCAAATATTGCAATAGGTGAGATAGCAAAGGTGAAGTCAGGAATTCTAAATTTTTGAATTTTTTTTGGTTCATTGGGATTAATGAATCTATAATAATCAGCTGTTATTGAGGCAGGTTTTGCTACAACATTATTTGTAAAAATTTGATATTTAAGTTTTATAAAATAAGTTGAATATTCTTTTGTAGATTCTTTTGCAATTTTAATCTCCTTCAAAGAGACTCCTAGTAATTGACCTCGGTACCGTTTCTCATAACCGACTATTGGTAATGACTCTTCAATAAGCTTAAAAGGCTTTTTAACAGTTATATTTATTTCTCTAAATATATAGTCCCCAACGGTATAACCCACTTTTTGATCTGGGTCTAAAATATCAATATCTATATATTTTGTATCGATATCAGGAAATTTTCTAGGGTCCTCATAGGCCACAATAGTGGTTGATGAGAAAGCTAATAAGCAAATAAATAAATATAAGCTACGCACAGAAAAACTCATTAAAGTAATTGCTCATTTCTAGGGATTTAAAATTATCCTCAACAAAAAAAGGGGGGGTGTTGTATTTAAGAAAAGTTTGTTGAAGGATGCCCTTTCTGATTTTAAAATCAGCTTTAATTTTTTTTGTAATTTTCTCTCTAAGGAATATTGTTGATTCTATACATGTTTCAGCATCTTCAACATTTAACAGGCCGAATTTTGGTAGATTATCAAATTCACTTTTATTCCATAAAATAATTGGAACAACTTGATGTCTAACTAAGCTCGCCAAGGATTCTTCTATATCTTTTATTGGCATATGAAAATCAGAAATTAAGAACACTAATGTGCGGTCTTTAGGAAGTGATTCTACAACTCTTTTTAAGCCTGAGTGAGATTCGCCTTTGGACTTATAATTTTTTAATTTTTCTATCAGTAATTTTGTTTGATAGGGCCTATAGGAAAGCGGAGCTACCCATTGTGAGCTAATTTTGTCATTAAAGCCAATAAACCCTAGAGCATCACTCTTCGCTATAACAGAGTTTGTAATTATTTCTGCAATTTCTGAAGAAATTTGAAATTTAGATTTTTTATGACCGTACCCCATGCTTGAAGATAGGTCTGCCATAATCATAACCGGAGTTGCACTCCTCTGATTGAATATTCTTACATGTACTTGCTCTAAAGGGTCTCTAATGGTTTGTCTTATATCAATTCTTCTGGGATCTGGATAATCTAACAAATTTGAATGGCCAGTGAACTCAATCCCCATTCCTCTTTGTCCACTTTTATGTTGGCCAGGGTGATGTCCTGTAGATTTCCAGTGAATATGATAATTAAATAAATCAAGTGGATTATGCATTAAGTTGCACTTACCTTATTTAAGATTTCATTAGATAATTCACGAGATATTTCGGTTCTTTTAAGCTCGTAAACAGGATTAAAAACCAATCGATGTGCAATTGTTTCATGGAAAATAGCATGAATATCCTCTGGCAGCACAGATGTTCTATTTTGCAACCATGCACTAACTCGAGCACATCTCATCATCATACTAATGCCCCGTGGGCTTGCACCAGAAATAATTAATCTGTCCATATCAATGCCACTAATTTTTATATTATAGCTTTCTGGGTTCTTGGTCGCCTTCCATAAGTTAAGTGAATATTTTTCAAGAGCAGAAGTGGATTTGATAGTATTTTGAATTTCAATAGATAAATTATTTAATTGGTTAAATTTGATCATGTTTGGAGTTACTTCATTTATTAATTTATCTGCATCGTGAAATTTTGTATTAAATATCAACTGATTCATTAATTTATCAACTTGAGGAATCGCAATGGGTATCTCCATCATAAACCTATCTCTTGCAGCTGAAGGAATTTCAAAAGTTTCCTCCTTTTCAACCTGATTTCTATCTGCAAAAACCGTTAGGTGGGGGAAGGTGAATTCTTGATTAAAGGCAGATAAAGTTTTTTCCGCCATAATCCTTAGTAGCAAAGAATGTACCTGAGGCCTAGCTCGATTAATTTCGTTAAAAAAGAAAATTGAAAGGTCTTCACCAGATTTTAAAATTGGCCCTTCGTCAACATGTGGCTTACCATCCTCTCCAAGATAAGTGTGGTAAATGAGATCATTTGGCATCAAATCAATAGTGCCCTCTATCCTTTCGTAGCCACCACCAATTGACCTAGCAAAAGCTTTTAGCAAAGTTGTTTTTCCAACACCAACATCTCCCTCGAGTAAAACATGACCTCTTGCAAATATTGAATTAGTTATGAGCTTTACAGGTAGCTCTTGGCCAAGGATGGTTTTATTTACTTCCCCCTCTAATTTAAGTGCAAGCTTTCGCCAGTCGGTCAGATTTTGGTCGCTCATTGTGGTATATTCCTAGGATTATATTGTATTAAATTTTAACTAATAATTAACCTTAGCATAGTTGTTATTGATTATAATAGTTTGTAATATATGTATTTAATTAATCAATATAAGATAAAAAAATAATTTTTTTCAAATAAATACTTAAAGAACCTATCAATGCAAAAAGAGAGCTATACAAAAGAAGAATTAATTAGTTGTGGAAAAGGTGAGATGTTTGGAAAAGGGAATGCACAACTACCCCTTCCACCAATGTTAATGTTCGATAGAATAGTGTCAATTAATGATAAAGGCGGTAAATTTAATTATGGACAAATTGTTGCTGAATTAGATTTGACTGAGGATTTGTGGTTCTTTAAATGTCACTTTGAGGGTGATCCTGTAATGCCAGGCTGTTTAGGCCTTGATGCTATGTGGCAACTATTGGGTTTCTTTCTTGGATGGAAAGGTGGCTTAGGTAAAGGGAGAGCGCTAGGAGCTGGGGAGGTAAAGTTTTCTGGTCAGGTCTTGCCTAGTTCAAAAAAAATTACTTATATAATTGATTTAAAAAGGGTGATTATGAGAAAATTAGTGATGGGAATTGCAGATGCTTCCATGAAGGTAGATGGTAGGGTCATATACGAAGCTAAGGATTTAAAAGTTGGGCTTTTTGTTAGAACAGATCTTTTTTAATGGGGTAAAGTTAAAATGAAAAGAGTAGTAGTAACGGGGATTGGAATCGTTTCGAGCATAGGGAATAATTATGCCGAAGTTAAGAATAGTTTATTCAATTCAAAATCAGGAATTACCTTTCAACCAGAGTATGCTGAAAGAGGCCTCAGGTCAAATGTTGCGGGCTCTTTGAATATTGAACCCGCAGAGCTAATTGATAGAAAACTATATAGATTTATGGCAAAGGGGCATGCTTATGCTTGGATTGCTATGCAAGAGGCCATTGCAGATGCAAAACTTACTGAAAGCTTAGTTTCAAATAATAGAACGGGAATCATTGTGGGTGCAGGAGGGACATCAACTGAGAGCATGCTCAATGGCACTGAAGTTCTTAAAGAAAAGGGTATTAGGAGAGTAGGGCCTTATATGGTAACAAAAACCATGTCAAATGGAGTAAGTGCGTGTCTAGCGACGGGTGCAAAAATAAGAGGTATTAATTATGCAATTACATCAGCATGTTCTACAAGTGCACATTGCATAGGGAATGCTTACGAGCAAATTCAAATGGGAAAACAAGATATTATTTTTGCTGGAGGTGCTGAAGAAGAGCATTGGACTATGAGTTATTTATTTGATGCGATGGGAGCAATGTCATCCAAATACAATGACCAACCTGAAAAAGCGTCAAGAGCATTTGATATAAACAGAGATGGATTTGTCATTTCTGGAGGGGGAAGCATTCTTGTTCTTGAGGAGTACGAGCATGCGAAAAATAGAGGGGCAGATATTTATGCTGAAATTGTCGGTTACGGAGCAACATCTGATGGCTTTAATATGGTGGCTCCTAGTGGAGAGGGGGCTATAAGATGTATGAGGGCTGCTTTAGAAGAGCAAAAAACTATGAATGTTGATTATATGAATACACACGGCACAAGTACCCCTGTCGGTGATTCAAAAGAATTAGAAGCTATAAGAACAGTTTTTGGTGCGAATGAATTTGGAGGAATGCCGGCAATTGCGTCAACTAAATCCTTAACAGGTCACGCGCTTGGTGCTGCAGGTTCAAATGAGGCTGTATATAGTCTAATAATGATGAATGAGGGATTTCTTAGCCCTTCAGTTAATATCGATGACAAGGATCCAGCAGGTCTAGATCTTCCAATTTTGACTCAAAAAAAAGAGAAAGAAGTAATTACATCAATGTCAAATAGCTTTGGTTTCGGTGGGGTAAATGCATCGCTAGTTTTCTCTAAGGCAAAGCTATAAAAACTACATAAGCATTAAAACGATTTTTCTTTGCCCTAATAACAAAATGTTGAATGTTCTGCATGCTGCATCAAAAGATATACTCTTATAAGAAATCTTTATTCAGTAGGTATTTATTGGCTTAATTCCAATTGAAAGGTAATATATCACCTAGTTTATCAAACAATTACATGAGATAAGATTTTGTCCCAAATTCGTAAATCAAAAAAATTAGATAATGTTTGTTATGACATTCGTGGCCCAGTCCTTGAGCATGCAAAAAGGATGGAGGAGGAAGGTCATCGTATAGTTAAACTAAATATTGGTAATCCCGCGGCTTTTGGTTTTGAAGCACCAGATGAGATTACGCAGGATGTAGTTAGGAATATAAATAAATCATCTGGCTATACGGAAAGTTTTGGTCTATTTGAACCAAGAAAAGCAATAATGCATTACACCCAACAAAAAAATATTTCAGACGTTGAGGTGGACGATATAGTTCTAGGAAATGGCGTTTCTGAACTTATCGTGATGGCTATGCAAGGCCTGATTAATAATGATGATGAAATATTGATTCCTAAACCAGATTATCCTTTATGGACTGCTTCAGTAACATTGGCAGGGGGGAAGCCAATCCATTACACATGTGATGAGACTGCAGACTGGTTTCCTGATTTAGAGGATATCAGGGCTAAAATAACAAAAAAAACAAAAGCAATATTAATTATTAACCCAAATAATCCAACTGGCGCATTGTATTCAGATGAATGTTTAAAGGAAATT
>JABHXS010000014.1 GCA_018657165.1 Nitrosomonadales bacterium | reverse complement strand
GATGGTAGCAACTCCGGTTTTATCAGGTGCTTTTTTAAGAATATTAATGGGAATCTTAGTTGAGCAATTCAAGCCAAAAATGGCTGGCGTTATAGGACAAATTATTGTTATTGTAAGTTTATTTGTTGCCTGGTTTTTTGGTGTTCATTCATTTCAACAGGCTCTTATTTTGGGAGGTATGCTTGGTTTTGCTGGTGCATCCTTTGCCGTTTCACTTCCATTAGCTTCTCGTTGGTACCCACCTGAACATCAAGGTACAGCGTTAGGTATAGCTGGTGCAGGAAATTCTGGTACTGTTTTTGCGGCATTATTTGCTCCATCACTTGCTGTGGCTTATGGGTGGAATAATGTTCTTGGATTGGCCGTGTTACCTCTGGTCGTAGTATTAATAATTTATTTAATTCTAGCTAAGGATTCACCAGATAATCCTCCAGCGAAATCTTTTGCTGATTATGTAGAGGTTTTAAAAGATAAGGATTCATGGTGGTTTATGTTTTTCTATTGTGTTACTTTTGGCGGTTTCGTTGGTATGGCGTCATCATTAACAATTTATTTTAATGATCAATATGCATTATCAGCGATTCATGCTGGATATTTTACTGCTGCTTGTGTTTTTGCTGGCTCACTTGTAAGACCTATAGGAGGATTCTTTTCCGATCGTTTTGGAGGTATAAAAACACTAAGCTGGATGTATGCAATTGCAGCAACTTTTCTTGCTATTTTAAGTTTGAATTTAAATCATCAAGTTGCCGCTCTTATTGTAGCTATGGTTACTATGATAGCTTTAGGAATGGGTAATGGTGCTGTATTTCAATTAGTACCTCAAAGATTTCGAAAGGAAATTGGTATTATGACTGGTATTGTAGGTATGGCAGGTGGTGTAGGTGGCTTTTACTTAGCATCAAGCCTCGGTTTTTCTAAACAAATCACTGGTAGTTATTCACTAGGCTTAATCGTGTTTTCACTTCTTGCGCTTGTGGCATTAGTTGGGTTGACTATTATTAAGAATAGATGGCGAACTACCTGGGGTTCAGCCACAGTGACAACAGCTAAAATTTAATTAAAATGAACCTCCAATTACAATACTCATCCTCATCAATCCAAGGACCTCGTGAAAGAAATGAGGATAGTGTAGGTTTTATTGTTCCAGATTCGGATTTATTAAATTCTAAGGGGGCATGTTTTGCAATTGCTGATGGTGTGAGTGGGTCGTCAGACGGCCTATTTGCATCTAAAAATATAATTAAATCTCTTTCAAATGATTTTTATTCAACACCCGTTTCATGGACGATTCAGGAATCTCTTAATAAGGTCATCACAAGTATCAATTTATGGATATACAATCAATCTCAAACAGAAAAGTATAAATCCTCTTTAGCTTCAACATTATCTACATTAATTATTCGTGGTGGCTCGTACTTTATCGCACATATTGGAGACACGAGAGTTTATTTAATAAGGAACAAAAAAATTAAGAAACTCACACGTGATCATGTATGGAATGGGAGAGATATGCGCCATATTCTATCAAAAGCAATTGGACTTGATAAAACAATTTCAATTGATTTTTATGAGGGAAAAATTAAAAAAGGTGATGTTTTTATTATCGTATCTGATGGTGTTTGGGGTCATTTATCTGATTTAAAAATAGAAACATTTTTTCAAAACCTAAAAAAAAATAAAAGCTTTGCCGAGGTATTAACTGAAGAAGCTGTTAAACACAAAACTAAAGATAATGCATCAGCATTAGTTGTCAATGTGAAAGAGGTTGGTGACGATAGCATCGGCAATCTTCAGTCTTTACAAAATCATTTACCTGTCCCTAAAAAATTAAATAAAGGAGATTTAATAGACTCCTTTAAAGTAGTAGAAAAAATTCATGATTCTCGAAAAACTATTTTGTACAAAGTGCAAAATAAAAAAAAACAATTGTTTGTCCTAAAAACTTTAGCGCCTACATTAAATAAAAGTGTAGATGATAAAAAATCACTTATTAATGAGGAGTGGATTTTAAAACGTCTGATCTCAGAGCATTTTCCACAAATTTTTTCTGGCCATATTAATAAAACTTATTTATATTACTTGATGACATGGCATCAAGGAGTTAGCCTTGATCAGCGAATTAAAAATGATCATCATTTTTCTATTAATGGCGTTGTTAATATTGCTGATAAAGTAGCTAACGCAATTAGTATTCTTCATCGACTTAATATTATTCATCGAGATATCAAGCCAGAAAATATTTTTTATGGGGATGATCATAAAATACGTATTTTAGATTTTGGTGTTGCAAAGAATTCACAAATTGATGATATTCCGTCAATGGCAAATCCTGGCACTCCATCTTTTATGGCCCCTGAACTTTTTGATAATAATGAAGCAGATGAGCAGGCGGATATTTATGCTTTAGGCGTAACATTATACTATTTGTTAACACGAAAATATCCGTATGGAGAAATAGAAGCCTTTCAATCACCAAAATTTGGTAACGTAATTCCTCCAAGTAAATATAGAAGGGATATTCCTATTTGGTTCAATAACTTCATTCTGAAGGCCGTTGAGAAGAATAAAAGTGATCGTTTTGAGACAATTGAAGAAATGATTATTGTGCTTGAATTGAGAGATAAAAATACTATTCAAATAAGAAATAAACCTTTGCTTGAAAAAACAGAATCATCTTCGATTAAAAATTTGTTTTTTGTTATTTCAATTCTTTTGAATATTTTTTTGCTCTATTTTTATTTAATAACTTGAAAAGGGAATTAGTATGGCATGGTTAAAAATATGTGATGCGGAATCGATACCAAGATTAGGCTCAACAATTGTTAAAAAAAAGGAGTTGGAGATTGGTATATTTAGAAATTCTAATGATGAATATTTTGCTTTGAATAATCATTGCCCACATAAAGGCGGTCCTTTATCGCAAGGTATTGTATTTGAAAATTTTGTTGCCTGTCCATTGCATAATTGGAAAATAAATTTAGTAACCGGTGAGGCAGAACAACCGGATGAGGGTAAAACAGAGTGTTTCAAAATTAAGGTGGAAGATAAGTTTCTATATATAGAGATTGATTAAAATTTATGAAGCAAACTAAATCAACCTGTTGTTATTGTGGTGTGGGTTGCGGCATTATTATCGAGTCTGATAATAATAAAATTATTAATGTCGTCGGCGATCCTGATCATCCAGCTAATTTTGGCATGTTATGCACTAAGGGTTCAACCCTTCATTTATCAGCCTCCTCTCAAGAATTTCGTGGTCTAAAGCCAAAAATAAGATACCAAAAAAATGAATTACGTCAAGAGGTTAGCTGGAATAACGCGCTTGATTATGCCTCGGATAAATTTAGTCAAATTATTAATAAGCACGGTAGTGATGCCGTAGCTTTTTATATTTCAGGCCAATTAATGACTGAAGATTATTATGTTTTTAATAAATTGGCTAAGGGTTTAATTCAGACAAATAATCTGGATACCAATTCTAGATTATGTATGTCCTCAGCCGTAGCAGGTTATAAAAGAAGTCTTGGGGTTGATGCGCCTCCAGCATGTTATGAAGATATTGATTTTGCTAATTGTATTTTTATTGCCGGATCTAATACTGCTTATGCGCACCCAATATTATTTAGAAGGGTCGAAGCTGCTAAGGAGAAGAATCCGGACCTTAAAGTCATTGTGGTTGATCCAAGACGGACTGAGACAGCAAAATCATCTGACATTCACCTAGCAATAATACCTGGAACAGATGTTGCTTTATTTAATGGTCTTTTACACATCATGTTATGGGAAGAATTAGTAGATGATACATTCATTAAATCACATACCGAAGGTTTTGAAGCACTTAAGAAAACGGTTCGGGACTATACACCTAAATTAGTTGCAGATATCTGTGGAATTTCTGTTGAAAATTTGAATTATGTTGCCTCTATTTTTGCTAAAGGTCCAACGCTATCAATGTATTGTATGGGCCTTAACCAATCGATACATGGGACAGATAAAAATTCAGCTTTGATTAATTTACATCTTGCCACCGGCCAAATAGGTAAAAAAGGTTGTGGGCCCCTGTCCTTGACTGGTCAGCCAAATGCAATGGGTGGGAGAGAAGTTGGTGGTATGGCAAACTCGCTCCCAGGTCATCGAGAGCTAATTAATGATGGTGATCGAGAAGAGGTTTGTAAATTATGGAATATAGATAACATTTCTAAAACCCCAGGTAAAACCGCAGTGGAGATGTTTGAGTCAATTGAAAAGGGTGAAATTAAAGCTGTATGGATTGCTTGTACAAACCCAGCTCACTCGATGCCTAATAATCAAAAAGTAATAAAGGCTCTATCGAAGGCTGAATTAGTTATTGTTCAAGATGCTTTTACTAATATTGATACTATGGATTACGCTGATATCTATTTTCCTACTTCAACATGGTCTGAGAAAGAGGGTACTGTAACAAATTCGGAACGTAGAATAACGAGGGTTAAATCGGCGATAGATGCACCAGGTGAAGCTAAACATGACTGGCAGATTGTTACAGAGTTTGCTCAAAAATTACAAAAAAAACTTGGCAGAGGGATTATGTTTGATTATCAGTCAACAGAACAAATTTTCCTTGAGCACCAGCTTACAACAAAAGGTAGAGATCTAGATATAACTGGTCTAAGCTATGATTTTCTTGAAAAAAAGGGCCCTCAACAATGGCCTTTTACGATAAAAAATAAGCAAACAACGAATAGGCTCTACACCGATAATAAGTTTTATACCCAAACTCAAAGAGCCAACTTCATTAATACTATCTATCTTCCTACCAGCGATAAGCTGAATTCTAAATTACCCTTTCGATTAATTACAGGTCGACTAAGGGACCATTGGCATGGTATGAGTCGCACAG
>JABHXS010000083.1 GCA_018657165.1 Nitrosomonadales bacterium | reverse complement strand
GGATTTTAAGTCCCTTGCGTCTACCAATTTCGCCACCCGGGCAAAAAAAAGTTATTTTAACACTACTTTTAGACTGCTCAATACAAATGGAGGCGCGTGCCGGAATCGAACCGGCGTCTAAGGCTTTGCAGGCCTCTGCATAACCACTTTGCTAACGCGCCCTTAACTACACAAAAAAAGGGAATTAATTCCCTTTTTTATAAAAATATGGAGCGGGAAACGAGGTTCGAACTCGCGACCTATACCTTGGCAAGGTATCGCTCTACCAGCTGAGCTATTCCCGCAAACAGAAGGCAGTATTTTAGCTATTTTTAGCATACTGTCAATGATGGCATATTTTTTAATATAAAAGTTGTTACATTTTTTTTACAGCATTGATTGATATTCTTAAGTAATAAAACATTGATACCACAGTAAGCAATGCCGCCAGATATATCAGAATTTCTCCTATTTTTTGCGTTGGTATGAATCCAATATTTTCAAAATATAATAAAAATATGATTGCAGCCATTTGAGCGGTTGTTTTCAATTTCCCAATAAATGCTACAGCAATACTTTGTGACTTACCTAGCTGCGCCATCCATTCCCTTAGGGAGCTAACCGTAAATTCCCTTCCAATAATAATTAACGCGATCACAGAGTTCACACGCCCAAGCTCTAATAATAAGAGTAAGGCTGTAATAACAATTAATTTATCAGCTACTGGATCTAGAAAGGCCCCAAATTTTGATGTTTGTTGTAACCGTCTTGCTAAAAAACCATCAAGCCAATCAGTTATTGCTGCTAATAAAAAAGTAAAGGTGGCTAAGGTATTTTTTTCAATCAAACTTAATGTATTTTCAGGCACATAAAAAATAATGACTAAAATAGGGATTAAGCCGACACGAAATAGAGTAAGTAAATTTGGTATATTGATAATTTTCAATGGCCTTGCCCTTTAATGAAAATGATTGTAAATACTTTCTGCTAATTTTACATTAATTCCTTCTACTAATAACAGCTCGCGAATATTAGCATCTTTAATGCCTTGAATACCCCCAAAGTAAACAAGTAAATTTTTTCGTTTTGTTTGGCCTATGCCTTCAATCTCCTCCAGTGAAGAAGTGAATCTAGATTTTTTTCTTCTGGCCCTATGACCTGTAATAGCAAACCTATGTGCCTCATCTCTAATTTGGATAATTAATTGAAATCCTACGTTATTTACATCAATATTTTCTAAAATTTTTCCATTAGCAATATGTAAGGTTTCGGCTCCAGATTTTCTTCTTTCACCTTTGGTCACACCCACAAGGACAATATCATCTAACCCAAGTTGCTTCATAATTTTTATTGCAATACCCAGTTGCCCCTTTCCCCCATCAATCAAAACTACATCAGGTTTTACCCCATCTGTATCAACAATTTTTTTATATCGCCTCTCAAGCACCTCTTCCATTGCGGCATAATCGTCACCTGGCTTATTATTTTTAATGTTATATCGACGATAATCTTTTTTTTGAATTCCATTTTTATCAAACACTACACATGATGCTACAGTTCCTTCACCCATCATATGGCTAATATCAAAACACTCAATTCTATTCATGCTAGCGGGTATTTTTAATAACTTGGTAAATGCTTCTATTTTATTTTTAAAACTTAATTTTTCATTACTTTTTTGACTAATATTTATTAAGGCATTTTTCTTTGCCATTTCCATCCACATTCTTTTTTCATTAGTTAATCTAGTAATAATTTTTATTTTCTTGTAGTTTTTTAATTCAAAAAACTTTTCAAGCAAGCTTTTATTTACTTTTTCTTCAATAATAACAACGGGTGGTGGTACTTTTTCATTGTAATATTGAGCAATAAAAATCTCTAAAATATTATTATCTGTATTACCAACAACTCCTTTTGGGAAAAAACTCTTATCTCCTAAATGCTTAGAGTTTCTAATCATTACTAAATTTACACAATAAACCCCCTCCCTTTCTTCGATTGCAATAATGTCCGCATCATTTTCACTGAAATCACTCACAAATTGTTTAAGCCTAACCTGCCTTAAACTTTGAATTCTGTCTCTGAATATCGCCGCTCTTTCAAACTCATTTTGTTCTGAATAAATATTCATTTTTTCAGATAAGCTATTAATTACTTTCGTGTCCTTGCCATTTAAAAACATCATTGCCTGCTCAATGTCTTCTTTATAATCCTCTTCTGAAATTAAATTTACGCAAGGTGCCGAACATCGCTGGATCTGATGTTCCATGCAAGGGCGAGATCTATTTTTAAATACAGAGTTTTCACAGGCTCTTAATAAAAAAACCTTTTGTAACAGCTTTATACTATCTCGTACAGCTGGTGCGTTCGGGAAAGGTCCAAAATATTTTTGCTCTTTTCTTTGAGCTCCCCTGTGAAAAGATATTCTTGGATATTGGTCATCTGAAATTTTTAAATAGGGATATGATTTATCGTCCCTGAAAATCACATTGTATCTCGGCATGTGATTTTTAATTAAGTTATTTTCAAGGATTAAGGCTTCAGCTTCTGTGTTTGTTACCGTAAATTCAATTGAATGAATATTACTGACCATCATTTTTGTTCTTGGGCTCGAATGATTTTTTCCAAAATATGAGATCACTCTTTTTTTAATGTCTTTGGCTTTACCAATATAAATGATCTCATTTTTAACATTAATCATCCTATAAATACCCGGTAGGTTTGGGAATTTTTTTATTTCTTTTTTTAATTCACTCAAAACTACCCCAGTAAATTGCCTCCGATTGCCCAATCCTCTGTTTCAACTTCGTCAAAGACAATGTAAGTATATGATGGTGGTTTGTTGGCAACTCTTTGCATGACATCCGTTATTTCTTTTGCTATTTCTTGCTTTTGTTGTTTATCTAAATTTCCAGCAAGCTTGACATTAATATATGGCATTTTTAGTCTCCTATTTCTTTTTTAATTAACAAAAAAACATTATTAAACATCTCAGTAGTTAATCTCTTGGTTTGAGTATTATATCTACTGCAGTGGTAACTATCATACAGAATAAGTTCATTGGGTAACTCATGCCTTGCAGCATGAGCAAATTTAAATTTAGTTTTAGTTAAATTGAGTGCAGTTAAAATCGCGTTATGTGCAATTGTTCCCAATGCAAGTAGGATAGTTCTTGATTCAAGTGACTCCATTTCACATTTGAGAAATTGATTACAATTTTTAATTTCCGAAGGTACTGGTTTGTTTAAAGGCGGAAGACATTTTACCGCGTTTGTAATTCTACAATTATTTAACTTTAGACCATCTCCTTGCTTTTCTGAATACGATTTATTTGAGAAGCCATGCCTGAATAATGTTTCATATAAAATTATGCCAGCATGATCCCCTGTAAAAGGGCGTCCTGTTTTGTTAGCGCCATGAAGGCCTGGTGCCAAACCAACAATAAGTAGATTTATGTTTTTATCCCCAAATGCAGGGACAGGTTTACATAAATAATCTGGGTATTTTTTCTTTGAAAGACTTAAATAGTCACTTAATCGATCACATCTATTACAATTTGGATCATAATTCATCTTACAATTAATCCAAGGGGACAATCTCTATAAATTTACTATTATAATCAGTAAGTTGATCAAAATTTAAATACCTATAAATGTCACTTGAATTTTTATTTATTTTATCTTTCATGAATTTTAAATACTCGTCTTTGGAGGGGATATGGCCAAGTAATGCGCATATTGATGCTAGCTCAGCTGAGCCAAGATAAACTTGTGCATCTTTACCCATTCTGTTGTCAAAGTTTCTTGTACTTGTTGAAAAAACCGTTGCTTTATCCTCAACCCTTGCCTGATTTCCCATACAAAGACTACAACCAGGTATCTCTGTTCTTGCACCAACATCCTCAAATATTTGATAAATTCCTTCTTTTTTAAGTTGTGCCTCATCCATTCTGGTTGGCGGTGCAATCCATAGCTCATTAACGGCTTTCTCTTCATCTTTCATAACAAAACCTGCAGCTCTATAATGACCAATATTTGTCATGCAGCTTCCAATAAATACTTCGTCAATTTTATTCAAAGCAACCTCTGATAGTTTTTTAATATCATCAGGGTCATTTGGACAGGCGACAAGTGGCTCTGTTATAGCATTTAAATCTATATTCAAAACATATGAATATTTAGCATCCTCGTCAGGCTGAAGCAGTTGAGGATTTTTTATCCATTGCTTCATCTCATTAATTCTTCTTTTTAATGTTCTTGCATCTTGATATCCATTTTCGATCATTTTTTCCATAAGATAGATATTCGACTTTAAGAATTCGATAATTGGCTCTTTATCCAGTCTCACAGTACAACCATTAGCAGATCTTTCTGCTGAGGCATCAGAGAACTCAAAAGCTTGTTCCACTTTTAAGTCTGGCAATCCTTCAATTTCTAAGATTTTGCCGTTAAAAATATTTTTTTTGCCTTTTTTCCCAATTGTTAGCTGATTTTCTTTGATTGCATAATAAGGAATTGCGTTTACCAAATCCCGCAAAGTGATCCCAGGCTGCATCACACCAGAAAACCTTACTAAAACAGATTCTGGCATATCAATAGGCATCACACCAATTGCAGCAGCAAATGCAACAAGGCCTGAGCCTGCTGGAAAAGATATTCCAATAGGAAACCGAGTATGAGAATCTCCTCCCGTCCCTACCGTATCAGGAAGTATCATTCTATTTAACCATGAATGAATGACCCCGTCTCCTGCTTTTAATGAAACACCTCCGCGACTGCTCATGAACTCTGGCAATGTATGCTGAAGCTCAATATCAACTGGCTTTGGGTATGCTGCCGTATGACAAAAACTTTGCATAACTAAATCAGCACTAAAACCCAAACAGGCTAAATCTTTAAGTTCATCTCTTGTCATAGCACCAGTGGTGTCTTGAGATCCAACTGTTGTTATTTTTGGCTCACAGTAAGTGCCAGGGGAAATCCCATCAACTCCACAAGCCTTTCCAACCATTTTTTGAGCTAATGTAAAGCCATGTTTTTTTTGCTTTTTGTTTGTTGATTGTATGAAGATTTTTGTTGCGCCAAGACCGAGTGTGTTTCTTGATTTTTCGGTTAACCCTTTGCCGATAATTAATGAGACCCTGCCTCCTGCCCTTGCCTCATCAAGAAGTCTTTCAGGTCTTAAATTAAAACTAGATAAAATATTATTACTTTCATCAACAATTTTTTTCTTTAAAAAATCAATTTCTATAATATCTCCAGTCTTAAATTTTGAAACTTCACATTCTATTGGTATAGCACCTGAATCTTCTGCTGTATTAAAAAAAATCGGTGCTATTTTCTCTCCCAATATCACGCCTCCAGTATGCTTGTTTGGGATATGAGGGATCGGTGTTCCAATATGCCATTGCAGAGAATTTATTGCGGATTTTCTTGACGAACCAGTTCCAACAATGTCTCCAACAAAAACAATGGGTAGCTTCTTTTCTTTTAACTGATTAATTATGTCAAAAATATCTGGGGTCTTATTCTTAAGCATGGACTTTGCATGCAAAGGAATATCTGGCCTAGACCATGCTTCTTGCGCAGGTGACAAATCATCAGTATTAATTTCGCCATCAGCCTTAAAAACAATCATTCTCAGTTTGTTAGGAATTTTTGATTTTTTTGTAAACCAATCTGCGGCGGCCCAGGACTCAAGAACTTGAGTTGCATACCTATTACCTTTCTTATGCAGCTTTTCAACATCATAGTATGAATCAAAAATTAAAACGCTTTTTGATAAAGACTCTACAGCGACTTCTGCTTGATCACTATCCAACAACTTAACAAGCGCTTGCACATTATAGCCACCTAACATAGTTGATAATAATTCTGTTGCCTGCTTAGGATTAATGTATGGGCTTACGGTTTTTTTTGTCGCAATATCATTTAAAAATGCGGCTTTTATGTAGGCTGCTGGATCAACCCCAGCAGGAACTTTGTTTATAAAGATTTCAAGTAATTTTTCTGATTGTCCTTGCTGATCCTTTTTAAGAAGATCAACTAATTCTGCAGTTTGTTCTGCGTTTAAAGCTAACGCAGGTAAGCCTTGTTCTGTTCTTTTTTTTTCATCAGACAAGTATGATTTAAGCATTAATATCCTTGGGTTTTAATATTTTAAATTTTTTGTAAGACTAGATTTTAAATTAAAAAGATTGATTCCCCAAAAGGTTATTCGTGTTTCATTTTTTTTGATAGGAAAAATTATTGTTTTATTTAATGTTAAAATGATGGCTTAAGTTAAATAAAGGTTTTTTATGTCTTTTGAAATCACTTCTATCTCTCCCATTGATGGGCGATACTCTAGCCAAACAGAAAGCTTGAAACCTATTTTTAGTGAATTTGGTTTAATTAAAAATAGAGTTAAAGTTGAAATACTATGGTTACTTGCTCTTAGCAATGATAAGGAGATTAAAGAGCTTCCAAAATTTTCAAATCAAGCTTTAAAGTACCTTAATCATCTTATTTTAGATTTTAATGAGAAGGATGCAAAGGCAATAAAAGTTATAGAAAGAAAAACGAATCATGATGTTAAGGCAGTTGAGTATTGGCTAAGAAACCAATTAAAAAAGAAAAAATTAGATAAGGTAAATGAGTTCATCCATTTTTCATTAACATCTGAAGATGTAAATAATTTAGCATATGCCTTGATGCTTAAAGAGGGTCTTGCGACAGTAATCATCCCTAGCATTAAAAAAATTAGTAGCATACTCAAGGTAAATTCTAAAAAATATTCTGATCTGCCAATGCTTTCAAGAACACATGGCCAAACTGCTAGCCCAACAACGTTAGGAAAGGAGTTTGCCAATATTAATTACCGAATAGAAAGGCAAATTAATCAGCTTAAACATCAAGAGATTTTAGGAAAAGTCAATGGCGCTGTTGGAAATTTCAATGCTCACATATCAGCCTACCCCAAAAAAAACTGGCCGGCTTTTTCAAAGAGCTTTATTTCGTCACTCAAGCTAACCTATAATCCATTAACTACGCAAATTGAGCCCCATGACTTTATTGCAGAAATTTTTCAGAATGTATCTAGAATTAATACTATCTTAATTGATCTTAATAGAGATATTTGGGGGTATATATCTCTTGGGTATTTCAAACAAAAAATTATTAAGGGTGAAATTGGCTCTTCCACTATGCCTCATAAGGTGAATCCAATTGATTTTGAAAATTCAGAGGGCAACCTGGGTCTTTCAAATTCAATATTAAATCATTTAGCAGAAAAGCTCCCATTATCAAGATGGCAAAGGGATTTAACAGATTCAACCGTGCTCAGGAATATTGGTGTTGGTTTTTCATATGGGATTATTGCTTATAACTCTTGCATTAAAGGTCTAAACAAACTAGAGGTAAATAAATCCGTTATCCACGAAGAGTTAGGCAAATCATGGGAAGTGCTTGCCGAACCAATCCAAACTGTAATGAGAAAAAATGGGATTGCAAATTCTTATGAAAAACTGAAAGAGATCACTCGTGGAAAGGGTAAAATTTCTCAAGATGAAATCTACAACTTCATTAAAAATTTAAAGATTTCTAAACAAGATAAAGCTTATTTATTACAGTTAACTCCTCAAACCTACATTGGTGTTGCTCAACAGTTAGCAAAAAAAAATTAAATGGCTGAGGTTTTAGTACTTTATTATTCAAAGACAGGTGCGGTTAAAGAATTAGCATCGTATATTGCACGTGGGGTAAATTCTATCGAAGGTGCCGAAGCCAAACTAAGAACAGTGCCAGAAATCAGCCCAGACACAGAAAAACTAAAAGAGCATATTCCGGATTCGGGTGCTTTATTTGCAACACTTGATGATTTAAAAAACTGTGATGGTTTGATGCTTGGAAGCCCGACTAGATTTGGTAATATGGCTTCTCCGATTAAATACTTTCTTGAAACTGCTACTTCATTGTGGGTTGAGGGTGCTTTAGAAGATAAACCAGCAGGTGTATTTACATCAAGCGCCTCAATGCATGGGGGAAATGAATCAACTCTATTATCAATGCAATTACCTCTTCAGCATATGGGAATGATTCTTGTAGGAATTCCTTATTCAGTAACAGAGCTATCAAAAACAATCTCCGGTGGAACTCCCTATGGTGCATCACATGTTAGAGGCGATGAAGAAAAAAAAGGTGCGACTGAAGATGAAAAGAAAATTTGTATCGCCCAAGGAAAAAGACTGGCTAAACTTTGTCTAAAAACAACAAAATAACATGCCTTTATTACCTATCTGTACTCTGCCTGATAGGGCTAATATTTTTAAACTTATTTTGGGAGATTTTTTATAACCCCTTAAATAGTAATGGTTCCTGGATGGTGATTAAGTCATTAATTTTACTCATTCCCCTTCCTGGTATTTTAAAGAAAAACAGGTATACCTACCAATGGTCGAGTATGTTCATATGGCTTTTTATTATGGAAGGCATAGTTAGGTTTTATAGTGAATTTGGTGTATCACGAGATATGGCTTCTTATCAAATTTTTTTAGGTACCTTATTCTTTTTTAGCAGTATATTTTTTTGTAGAATTAAAAAAAAATAATGAGAATTTTGATTTCAAATGACGATGGGTATAAATCTAAAGGAATAAAAGTTCTAATTCAAGAATTAGAAAAAATTTCTCAAATAACAGTTGTTGCACCAAGCCGAAATAGAAGTGGTGCCAGTAGCTCACTATCTCTTGATAGACCCATCAAAGTTACAAAAAAGGAAGATTCGTTTTACTACCTCAGTGGAACTCCAACAGATTGTGTTCATATTGCTTTAACAGGGCTAATGAAAACATTACCAGATATGGTTATCTCTGGTATTAATCATGGGCCGAATTTAGGTGATGATACTATTTACTCTGGAACAGTCGCTGCTGCAATTGAAGGGTATCTCCTTAACATCCCATCTTTTGCAATTTCCATGGGGGATATAAATCCAAAGCATTTTATAACCGCCGCTAAAGTTACTACAGACCTTATTAAACTATATAATAAAAATACTCATGGATCTGCTAGTCTTTTAAATATAAATGTTCCTGATATTCCTTATAATAAATTAAAAGGATTTTCAATTACTCGGTTAGGTAAAAGGCATGCGGCCGAGAAAGCGACGGAAAAAAAACATAATAATAAAGAGTCTTTGTACTGGATTGGGGAGGTTGGTCAGCCAAATGATGGTGGGCCAGGAACAGATTTTCATGCATTAAAAAATAATTTTGTGTCAATATCACCGATCCATCCTGATCTTACTGATTTTAGAAATATTGAAATGACAAAAAAATGGGTTAAATAAATAAATGAATCACATATTAAAATACAGCTTTATTTTAGGGGTCCTGGTTCTTTTCTATGGGTGTGCAGCCCAAAAACCTGCTCCTGTTGAAGGGGATTATAAAGAAAAATCCGTTGAAACTAAAAAAGATGCGCCTAAATGTCCAGATGTTTATACCGTAAAGAATGGTGAAACTATATTTAGTATAAGTATTAAGTGTGGGGTGAACTATAAAAAATTAGCAAATGCGAACGGCCTAAAGAAACCTTATTTTGTGAAAAAAGGGGATCAATTAAGATTCGACATTATACAAAAGCAAGCTGAAGAGAAAGCAAGTGATACTGGCGATGTGGTCGAAATTTCAACATATAACGAAGATACCATTACTGAGCAAGATGCATCCCCTGAATTAATCCTTGGTGACCCGATAAAAATTGAGGGGCCAAAAGCTTATAAAAAAGTATATTCAAACAAAGCCTATAAAAAAACAAAAGAAGTAATCTCTAATCAAAATTATAGGAAATGGGGATGGCCAACTGATGGACAACCCATTAATGCTTTTGATCCTGCATCTAAAAAAAAGGGAGTGGACATCTTAGGAGCTTCTGGGCAACAAATAAGATCAATTGCTAAAGGCAGAGTAATTTATGCTGGAGAAGAGCTTGAGGGTTATGGGCGACTAGTAATAATTAAACATGATAAGAATATTTTAAGTATCTACGGCTACCAAGAAGAAATTTTAGTTAAAGAGGGGCAGAATGTAATTGCAGGTGAGTCTATTGGAACTATGGGAATGACAGGGACCGATAGCGTTAAATTACATTTTGAGATTAGAGATAATGGTAAGTCTATTGACCCTGTAAAATTTCTAAAATCAAAGATTAATTAATCTGCCCGCTATCTTCTCTCTTGCTATCTTCTCTCTTATAATGATCTTTAACTGTAGACATATCATATTCCCGAGCCCAAGTAATAATCTCGTCAAAAGCTTTAGCTGAAACTTCGCCATCATCATGTGCAAATATCCCGGCACGCTCACGAATAACTAATAATCCAGGTATGACTTTAATTTGGAAGTAATCAGCTATTTCTTTATCCTTCTCAATATCAACCATCCCAAAAATGATATCTTTATTCTTCTTTGCTGCTGCTTCAAAAATAGGTGTAAATTCAACGCATGGATCACACCATGGTGCCCAGAAATCAACGATAACGAACTCGTTTTCTTCTATGGTTTTTTTAAAATTATCTTTCGTTAATGTTACAAAGTTACTCATCGTTACCCCTTAAAATTATTCCACTCATTTTCAAAATAAATCTCACTCAGTTTTAGCCTTTTTCTCTTGGCTCCTTCTGCTTCATGTTGTTCGTTACTTAATAGGTCTTCAGCAAGAGGTTTTCCAACAGCAATAAATGACACAACATCGAATTCTACGGGAATATTTGCTAAATTTCTAATTTTGTCGGAATCAAAGCCGCCCATTTGATGGGCTGCTAACCCCAAATAAGTTGATTGAAGGCAAATATTTTCTGATGCCGCTCCTGAGTCATACTTAGCCCATTTATTTTCATTGTCGTTATGCTTAAAATTTTTATTCGCACAAACACAAATTAGTAGTGAAGTATCCATTGCCCAATTTTGATTGCCCACGGATAAACAATTCAAAGCTTTAGCCCACATTGATGCATCTTTCTTATGAAAAATGACAAATTTCCATGGTTGGTCTCCAAAGCATGATGGCGCCCATCTCGCAGCCTCAAGTAATGATTTAACCGAATTTTCATCCATTATAAACTCTGGATCAAATACCCTTGGGCTCCATCTTTCTGCAATCAAAGGAGCAATTTGAACTTCGGTATCAGCTAATTTTTTCATTGTTTAATCTTTTATCTGTGACTTTATATCTTTAATTAAGTAATTTTGGTAATTATAATTCAATTTAAAAGAGTATATTAATTTTTTAAGACTAATGGGAATTATAAAAAAATGAATGCGGATAGAAGTGAATTTTTTATGCAAGAGGCATTCACACAAGCAAAAAATGCTATGCAACATAATGAAATACCAGTGGGAGCTGTTGTTGTTTTGAACGACAATATTATTGGTGAAGGGTTTAATCAATGCATTGATAAGTTGAACCCAACCGCTCACGCTGAAATTATTGCAATACATGCCGCTAGCAAAAAAATAAAAAATTATCGTTTAGTTGATTGTGATTTATTTGTAACGCTTGAACCTTGTTTAATGTGTTTAGGCGCTATATTTCACGCTAGAATAAGAAATGTTTATTACGCCGCTAGTGACCCTAAAACAGGCGTTTGTGGTGGGTTAGTTGACCTAACACTTAATCAATCTTTAAATCATCACTGTAATTTTCATAAAGGTCTTCTTGGTGAAAAATCAAAGGATTTGCTACAAGATTTTTTTCAAACAAAAAGAATAAAAAAAAACCGCACATAAATTTGTACGGTTTTTTTTAAAACTATAAACTAATCTCTGTTACCCATTAGTGCCATCAAGATATGAAGCAAATGAACAAATAGATTATAAATATTTAGGTAAAGTGCCAAAGTAGCCATAATATAATTTGTTTCGCCACCTCTAACAATTCTATTCAC
Source organism: Nitrosomonadales bacterium (assembly GCA_018657165.1). Lineage (GTDB taxonomy): Bacteria > Pseudomonadota > Gammaproteobacteria > Burkholderiales > Methylophilaceae > BACL14. Next base: position 105 of record JABHXS010000083.1, on the reverse strand, counting down.
GTCATAAAGAATAAAGCCAGAGAATATAAGCACCGCGATTGCTGAGATTGCTAATGACATGGCTGGTATTTGAAAAAAGATATTTACAACCATTGCAAGGATTAG
>JABHXS010000066.1 GCA_018657165.1 Nitrosomonadales bacterium | reverse complement strand
TTTTAGGATATGCATTGTGATATCACTGTTTTAAAGAGCACATTTTATGAGAAGATTACTGTAAGTCCAACAGAAATTTTTACATTAAAATCTGGTAAAAACTTTTTTGGTACTAAGTTTAAATAAGAAGAATAGAAAAAGACTTATTTAAACTTGTTGAAAAATTTTTAAAATAACCATATTATTATAATGGTTTTAGTAATTAATATTTGTACCTGACAATTGAAATACTTTTTTTTTGCTGATAGAATTCTTACAATTTGTTAACAAAATCAGAAAAATTCTGAGATAGGTATTTCCTAGGGTCTAATTTTGTTGGAATTTGAATTGGCTTATATAGTCATTAACTTTAGTAAATAACCAGTAAGGTTAAAATAATTTATAACTTATTAAAAGGTAAATCAAATTGAAATCAGCTTATCAAAAAATTTTAGTTCTACTTCTTCTTATGCCAGTTACAGCTCTAGCTGAATGGGGACTGAATATGACCCCAGGGGTTACTCCCATAAGTAAAGAAATTTATGATTTGCATATGATTGTGCTTTGGGTTGTGACTGTAATTGGAATTTTAGTTTTTGGCGTGATGTTTTGGTCAATATTCCATCACAGAAAATCTAAAGGAGCGAAGGCTGCTAAATTTTCACATAGCACGACCGTTGAGATTCTTTGGACGATTATTCCAACCGCAATAATTATATCGTTGGCAGTTCCTGCCACTGGCTTGTTAATAAGAATGGACGATACATCTGAAGCTAAAATAACTATTAAAGCAACAGGTATACAGTGGAAGTGGAAATATGACTACCTTGATGAAGGCATCACGATATATAGTTCCCTTGATGCGAACAGTCAGGAAGTTGCACAACTAAATTCTGGCCTAAGCCCAATGGATCATGAAAATTACCTTTTAGATGTAGATGAGCCACTTGTTGTTCCTGTTAATACAAAACTGAGACTTTTAACAACTGCTGAGGATGTAATTCACGCCTGGTGGATTCCTGAGCTCGGTTGGAAGCGTGATGCGATTCCAGGGTTTATTAATGATAATTGGGCAGTAATTGAAGAGCCTGGAACTTACCGGGGTAACTGTACTGAAATATGTGGAAAAGGACATGGTTATATGCCTATTGTTGTCAAAGCAGTGTCGATGGAAGAATACGAGGCATGGGTCGATGATAAAAAAGCATTGAAACTTGCAGCATTAGAATCACAAAACAAGACCTTAACAATGGATGAATCAATGGCTGAGGGAGAGAAAGTTTATAAAAAACAATGTTTGATGTGTCACCAAGCGAATGGACAAGGTGTACCGGGAGCATTTCCTGGACTTGCAGGTAGCGTAATTGCTACTAAGAGTGAGAACACACTTGAACATCTATATAGGATTATTTACGGTAAAAATTTAATGCCAAAATTTGGTGACCAACTATCTGACTTAGAGATTGCTGCGGTTACAACATATGAAAGAAATGCATGGGGAAATGATACAGGTGATCTCATTCAACCAAAGGAAGTGGCAGAAGCAAGAAAAAACCAAACAAAATAATTTTTAAAATTTAATTTAGGAAGTAAATCTATGGGCACAATAGCAAAAGACACACACCATGATCATGAACACAAGCCAACAGGATTGAAGCGATGGTTTTTCTCTACAAACCATAAAGATATTGGTACGCTTTATTTGATATTTGCGCTAACAATGTTTTTTGTCGGCGGTGCAATGGCTATGGTTATTCGTGCTGAATTATTTCAACCTGGGCTACAGTTTGTTGACCCTCAGTTTTATAACTCAATGGTAACGATTCATGCCCTTGTTATGATTTTTGGGGCAGTGATGCCTGCAGGAGTAGGATTAGCAAACTGGATGATCCCGCTGATGATTGGAGCGCCAGATATGGCCCTACCTAGAATGAATAATATGAGTTTTTGGATTCTGCCCTTTGCCTTCGCTTTGCTTTTAAGTACGATATTTATGCAAGGCGGTGGTCCTGCTGGTGGTTGGACAATGTATCCTCCACTCGTTCTTCAGACAGGAGATGCATTCCCATTCCTAATTTTTGCTGTCCATTTATTGGGTATCTCTTCAATAATGGGAGCAATTAATATTATAGCGACCGTATTTAATATGAGAGCCCCAGAGATGTCATTAATGCAAATGCCTTTGTTTGTGTGGACTTGGGTTATTACTTCATTTTTACTAATCGCATCTATACCTGTCTTGGCTGGTGCAGTCACAATGTTATTAACAGATAAATATTTTGCCACAAGTTTTTTTAGTGCAGCAGGGGGTGGCGATCCTGTGTTATTTCAACATATTTTTTGGTTCTTTGGCCATCCTGAAGTTTACATTTTAGCCTTACCTGCTTTTGGAATAGTCTCATCTATAATACCAACCTTCTCAAGAAAGCCGTTGTTTGGTTACGCATCCATGGTTTACGCTACAGCTTCAATTGCAATTCTTTCATTCTTTGTTTGGGCGCATCATATGTTTACGGTTGGCCTTCCAATCAAAGGGGAGCTATTCTTTATGTACGCAACCATGTTAATTGCCGTACCGACTGGTGTGAAGGTATTTAACTGGATGGCTACTATGTGGAAGGGGTCAATGACATTTGAAACACCAATGTTATTTGCAGTAGGGTTTGTAATATTATTCACGATCGGTGGGTTTTCAGGTTTAATGCTAGGCATCACACCTGTTGATTTTCAGTATCATGATACCTATTTTGTTGTAGCCCATTTTCATTATGTTTTACTTACAGGTGCAGTTTTTGCCTTGATGGCAGCAGTGTATTATTGGCTACCAAAATGGACAGGGCATATGTACGATGAAAGACTAGGAAAAATACATTTTTGGCTTTCAACAATAACTGCCAATATACTTTTTTTCCCGCAGCATTTCTTAGGTTTAGCTGGAATGCCAAGAAGAATTCCTGATTACAATATTCAATTTGCCGATTTTAATATGATGTCAAGTATTGGTGGATTTGCTTATGGAGTCACACAATTACTCTTTGTTTACATCGTAATTAAGTGTGCGTTGGGTGGTAAAAAAGCGAAAGCAGTCTCTTGGGAGGGGGCAAAAGGTCTTGAGTGGACAGTACCTTCACCAGCACCTTTTCATACCTTTGAAACACCCCCAAAAATTAAAAAAGGGATGCTTGAGAACGGTTAATGAAATCGACTGGCACAAAAGAGAGGCTTAGTAAAAAAAATAAACGATTAGCGATTATATTAGGCTTAATGGCATGTTCATTTTATGGGGTATTTGTTTTAATATTTGCAATTAATGGCTAGCAAGGGAACAAAAAAAACTGTCATCACATTGTTTATAGTGACTGTTTTAATGTTTGGATTTGGTTACGCTATGGTCCCCTTGTATGATGTATTTTGTAAAATTACTGGATTAAATGGTAAAACAATACGTGTTGTTGAGGGTGATGTTAAACAAGAATATAGTACTGATCGACTTGTAAAAATAAGGTTTGATTCTAATATTAATGGTGATTTACCTTGGAAATTAAAATCAAATGTGAAGACTATGAAAGTGCAGCCAGGCAAGTTTTATGAGGCTACATACATTGTTGAGAATTTATATAATGGTGATGTGATAGGGCAAGCTATACCAAGTGTTTCGCCACAAATTGCATCGTTATATTTTAAAAAAGCTGAGTGTTTTTGTTTTATTAATCAGCTATTAAAGCCTGGTGAAGTAAAAGAAATGATAGTAAGGTTTGAAGTTGATAAAGATTTACCTGAGGAGGTTAATGCGTTAACTTTGTCTTATACTTTTTTTAGGGCAAAAAAAGTAGCTGTAAACTAAGGAAATTATTTAATTAATATTTAAACAGGAAAAATTATGGCATCTCAAGAAGTTTATTACATACCCGATGGCAGTAAGTGGCCTATTATTGCAACTCTTTCACTTTTTACATCTTTTATAGGTGGTGCAGTTTGGCTTAATGGCGGTGATGTTGGGAAGATTATATTATTTATTGGCTTAGCTGCAGTAATTTACATGTTTTATGGTTGGTTTAGGGATGTTATTACGGAAAGTATAGCTGGAAAATACAGTAAGCAGGTTGACGTAAGCTTTAGAATGGGGATGGGTTGGTTTATTCTTTCTGAAGTCATGTTTTTTGCTGCTTTTTTTGGCGCTTTATACTATGCGAGAGAATTTTCTTTACCCTGGTTGAGTGGAGAAGGTCAGGGGGGGCATAATGGAACACATGAATTTTTGTGGCCAGCTTTTCAGGCTGCATGGCCAATGAATGTGATACCAGATCCATCAAAATATACGCAATATACTTCAGTTATTCCAGCTTTTGGTGTCCCTGCATTAAATACAGCGCTTCTTCTATCGAGTGGTGTAACCGTCACCCTGGCTCACTGGGCCCTTCAAAAAAATAACCGCAAACAACTTTGTTTATGGTTAGTGACTACAGTTTTACTCGGGTTCATTTTTGTAGGCTTTCAGGCTTACGAATATATCCACGCTCATCAAGCCCTTGACTTAACTATGAACGGGGGAATTTATGGCTCTACCTTCTATATGCTAACAGGATTTCACGGCTTTCATGTCACAATGGGCGCAATAATGTTGGCTGTTATATTGTATAGATCAATAAAAGGCCATTTTAGCAAAAAAGATCACTTTGCATTCGAGGCAGTTGCCTGGTACTGGCACTTTGTCGATGTTGTTTGGCTTGGTTTATTTATATTTGTTTACTGGATTTAAGAAGCGTTCAGGAGAAAAAGGTTACCTCAGGGTAACCTTTTTTTATAGGTGATTAGGTGACAACCAACCCATATAAAACCCAAAGAACAATAAAATGAATAATAAAATTGATAAAACAATTCTCAAAGTTAGAGATTTAACCATGCGTAAAGATTTTTCATCATCTTTAACTAAGAAATGAAGTCCTTTTGTTAAAGATAGTAAAATTATTACCAGAAGCAGAATAACGATAAACTTATATATTGATGCGAATTCCAAGAAAACCTCCAGAGGATAAAATTGTTTTTTAATAATTATAAACTTAAGTTTAGCCTATTCCCCACATTAGTTTTTATTATTACATTTTGTGGCTTCATTATCTTAGGGTTTTGGCAAATTGATAGGGCTGATCAAAAGAATGATTTAAATACAAATTATGCAGATAGGCAACAAGATGCAACTATTGTCTTAAATAAATATAATGCTCTTGATGAAAAATCATCACTCCTATGGAGAAAGGTGACGTTTGAGGGTTCGCTCATCAATAATCAAAATATCATTTTGGATAATCAGATATTTAATCAAATTCCTGGGTTTAATATTATTACCCCTTTTAAAATTAAAGGGTCAGACTATGTTGTTTTGGTAAATAGGGGTTGGCATCCAAATTTAAAAAATAGAGAGATGCTACCAAATATAAATGAGATTGTCGGTAAGCAGAGCCTCCAGGGACATATTGCAGATTTTCCGGTAAGCGGAATAAAATTAGGGAAAAATAATATTGAGACGCTTAATTCGAAAATTTTTAGGTTTCAGAGGCTTGATGTTTCAGAGCTGAATTATTTTCTCTCGGCCAACGTTTTGCCTTATATGATCTACCTAGATCCAATTGTAGATAAGGAGTTATATGGAAATTTTAAATTACCCGCACCAGATTCACAGAAAAATTATGGCTACGCTTTTCAATGGTTTGCATTTGCGATCACTCTATTAATTATTTTTATAAGGCTAAGCATGACGAGGAAATCAAATGGTTAATAAAGTATTAAGGGCTCGGTTAATTCTCTTGGGGGTGGCATTAATATTTATAATACCTGTTTTGTTGAGTTGGTATTTGGTATTTTTTACTGATTTTAAGAAAGGGGGTGGGGGAACACAAAAAGGGGAACTTATCTCCCCAGCTATCCGTTTGGAAAAGTTGGAGGTGTATGACATAAAAAATGATACCATCGCTTCAATAAATGACAAATGGACATTAGTTTTTTTTGTCGAAAAAGATTGCAATCGATTGTGTGAAGATAAATTATATCAACTTAGGCAAATTAGGCTTGCTTTAGGCAAGGATAGAGATAAAGTTGACCGTCTATTGATTTCAAAAAAAATACAGTCATGGATAAAATTCTCAGATTTATTTAATGGCCAGAAATATATAGATCCAAAAAGTGCTAGTTATGGCAAGCTGGTTAAAAAATTTCAAGATTATCCTGAATTTGATGCTCGAGCAACTTACTTGATTGATCCATTTGGTTTTTTGATGATGAAGTATAAACCCGATGCAAACCCCATGGGAATTATTAAGGATATTGAGAGGCTTCTAAAAAATCAGAAATAATTATTTTAGAAGTTTTGCAATTTCTTTATTAAAGTCTTTGAAATTTATTTCTCCAACAATGGTGTTTATTACATAGCCATTTTTATCAAGAACAATTGATGTTGGGGTTAGCTTTATATCGTTAAACTTGTTCATGATTTCTTTATTAGAATCAAGTACAACAGGAAATGGAAGTTTATTGTTTTTGCTGTAGCTGACCACGCGGCTGGGCGGGTCATAATACATTGCGACAGCAATTATTTCGAGTCCTTGAGCATGATATTGTTTATAAGTTTCAATAAGGCCAGGCATCTCATTGATGCAACCTGGACAATCAGTTGCCCAAAAATTAATAAGTGTGAGTTTGCCCAGTAACTGCTGAGAAGTAATTTTTTCACCGCCAATGGCGGTCATATTAAGATTTTTTACAGGATTTTTTTGAAGGCTTATAAATATAAGTATCGAAAAAATAGCGAGTAAAAATATAGGTATAATTTTATTTTTCTTCAATTTAATTTGAAATAGATTTTTAAAAAATATTATTATAACTGGTTATGAGGTTAATTTTATGAGAGGGTTTGTATGATTTGGTTCAAAAATATAGTGTTGGGAGCAACCTTACTTGCTTTATGTGTGGTTGTCTTTGGCGCTTATGTAAGATTGATGGATGCTGGTCTTGGTTGCCCTGATTGGCCAGGCTGTTATGGAACATTAACGGTACCAGAAAGTGAAGCTGCAATTGAAAAAGCCCAATCAAGCTACCCTAATAGCATTATTGACAAAAGTAAGGCTTGGATTGAAATGGCCCATCGCTACATAGCGAGTATTCTTGGGTTAATGATTCTTTCTTTAACTGTTTTGGCCTATAAAAATAGAAATGAGTTGAAAGTGAATCCATTATTAGTATATGGATTATTGGGTCTTGTTATCGCCCAGGGGTTGTTAGGGATGTGGACTGTAACAGAGCTTTTAATGCCAATTATAGTTTCGTTGCATTTGCTAGGCGGTATGATGACACTAGGTTTGTTGGTTTATATTGCCCATAGGCATTGGGGTAGTGTTAACGATATATTAATCAGTCTGAATCCGCCCTTAGAAAAATTAATTAGATTTTCTCTAGTGATTTTATTTATTCAGATATTTCTAGGGGGCTGGACGAGTACAAATTATGCAGCTCTTGCTTGTACTGACTTTCCTACTTGTCACGGAGAGTTTATACCGCCAATGGATTTTGGTAATGGCTTTTCACTCTGGAGAGAATTGGGTTTGACTGCTCAAGGGGATGCTTTAACACTTCAAGCACTTCAAGCAATTCAATGGGTTCATAGGATTGGGGCTTTTATTTTTGTATCATATTTTTTATATATGATTTATTTTATGTCTAAATTTAGATCATGTAATTTATATAGAAACCTTTTAGCCATTGTTGTGATTTTTCAATTTATTATAGGCGTACTAAATTTATTACTTCATCTACCATTGGCGCTGGCAACAATGCATAACCTTGGCGCTGCTTTATTGGTTATAATAACGGTGATTATAAACTCAAGAATTACACCAAAGTATGGCTAAAACACTTGAAAATAAAGATTTTCAAATAAATGGAAAAAAAATTAAAAGTTTTTTAACCCTTTGTAAATTAAGAGTTAATTCATTAATTGTTTTTACAGCAGTTATTGGCATGTTTCTGAGCACGCCAGGTATGGTTCCATGGGATATCTTATTTTCAGGTATTGTGGGTATAGGTTTTGTTGCAGCTGCCGCAGCCGCATTTAACTGCCTGATTGAGCAGAGCATAGACGCAAAGATGGCCAGAACAAGAGCCAGACCCCTAGGAACTGGTAAAATTTCTCAGCAAGAAACGTTAGTTCTAGCATCCATACTTGGAGGTATGGGATTGGCGACCCTTTTCTTTTTTGTAAATTTTCTCACCATGTGGTTAACGCTAATTACTTTTTTTGCTTATGCAGCAATCTATACGGTATTTTTAAAACCTGCTACCCCTATGAATATTGTTATAGGAGGGGCTTCAGGAGCGATGCCACCTGTGCTAGGCTGGGCCGCAGTCAATAATCAATTATCACCAGAGGCGTGGATTCTTTTTTTAATAATATTTTGTTGGACACCACCGCATTTTTGGGCATTAGCATTGTATCGTAGGGAGGAGTATGCAAAAGTTGGGATACCTATGCTACCTGTAACCCATGGAGAAAAATTCACTTTATTGCATATTGTTTTATACACAATTATTTTGGTGATAGTCACTATGATGCCTTTTAGTGTTGGAATGACTGGGCTTATTTATTTATTCTTTGCAACCATATTAAACGCTATATTTCTTTACTATGTTATTGTGTTGTACAGGAATTATTCTGATAAACTATCAAAAAAAATATTTAATTTTTCGATTTTATATCTGAGTTTAATATTTACGGCTTTTTTAGTCGATCACTACTATAAATTTATTTTTATTTAACTTTTAATTAATTTTGTAAGAGAGGGTTTCATGAGTAAAGAAAATAGTCATTTAAGAAGTATCTTAGAAACAGTGGGTGTGGTTTTAGGTAGCTTTATTTTTGCAATGGTAGTAATCGTTACAGTGACAACTGGCAATAGCCCTGAGGCTACATTGGTAGTTGAGAATAAAATAGTTGAGGAAAAGGCTACAGAGGCAGATGTTAAGCCAGTAGCAGAGGTTAAGGTTGCTGAGGTAGCAGCAGGGGAGACTGCGGGAAGTGGAAGTATATCTGGCGAACAAATTACACAAAAAAATTGCGCACTGTGCCATGCAGGCGGCCTAATGAATTCTCCTAAAATTGGCGATAAAGATCAATGGGCTCCAAGAATCGCCCAAGGTAAAGAGATGCTCGTAAATAATGCGATTAATGGAATAAGAACCATGCCTGCTAAAGGTGGAAATCCATCACTTTCAGATGCAGAGGTGGCAGCCGCTGTTGTATGGATGGCAAATTCATCAGGTGGTAATTTATAAAGAGTAAATAGTCTAAATGGCAACCTACGCAATTGGTGATATTCAAGGTTGCTATTATTCTCTTCAAGATCTACTTAGTAAAATACCATTTGATTCTAATAGTGATGAACTTTGGTTTGTTGGGGATGTTGTAAATCGAGGTAATTTTTCATTAGAAACTTTATTATGGTGTTACGAAAATCAAAAAAATATCAAAATTGTCTTAGGTAATCATGACCTTCATTTTTTAGCTATTTTTTTTAAACAAAGATACCTAAATAAAACAGACTCATTAAAATCTTTGTTAACTTCTCAAAAAATAAATCAGTTAGTCGATTGGGTTTTAACTTGGCCATTAATATTTTCAAATGAGAAAGCTATCCTCGTTCATGCGGGGATACATCCTTGTTGGTCATTTGATACTGCTGATAAATATGCTAACAATGTTTGCATGTTCATGCAGTCAGATCCACAGAAATTTTTTAAAAATATGTACGGGGATGCACCTTATAGCTGGAATGAGGATATGAATATGGAAGACAAAATGAGATTCACTATTAATGTATTGACTCGTATGCGTTGCTTGAATAAAGACCTAGCTTTAGATTTTACATATAATGGAGGTTTGAATAACCTCCCACCGAATTTAAAGCCATGGTTTTCTTATGAGTCTAATTTTAAAAGAGATAAAAAAATAATTTCTGGGCATTGGTCAGCGATAGAGCTTTATCATCATCATTATGGAGCTTCCATTGATTCTGCTTGTGTATGGGGAAAAAGGTTAACTGCACTTTCCTTGGAAGATAATAATACCTATTCTGTTGATATAAATAAAAAAGATCTAAGTTAGTTTGGCTCCAAACAACCCTTCTATTTCTTCAAGTG
>JABHXS010000090.1 GCA_018657165.1 Nitrosomonadales bacterium | reverse complement strand
CTCCCCCTCTAGAGTGACCAATATTTCAGGAGATGCTCCAACAACATAGTGATCATCCATATTATAAAAATACATATAGGGCGAGGGGTTAAGATTTCTTAATGTTCTATATAAAGATAGCGGGTTAGATTTAAATGTCTGACTCAATCTTTGAGATAAAACCACCTGCATGATATCGCCATTAAATATATATTTTTTAACCTTTTCAACTGCTTTTAAAAAATTTTCTTTACCAAATTCTGATTTAGCCTCTGTCAAACTATCATCAAATTTATTCTCTTCAAAAGGATAGGGTGAGGGGCCTTGTTTTAATTTTTTCTCTAAAGCTTTAAGTCTAACCATACCAACATCATAGGCATTTGGCATTTTCGCATCAACATAATTAACAAAATATAACTTACCACTCACATTATCAAAAACAACGACCTCATCTGATAGCATCAAAAGTATGTCAGGAAGATCAAGCTTGTCTTTTAAAAACTCTTTGCTTAATTTTGGCTCAATATATTGAATAGTTTCATACCCAAAATATCCTGCAAGACCCCCAGAAAACCTTGGTAAATCAAGATTTTTGGGCGTTTTGAACTGACCCATAAATTCATCGATAAAATCTAAAGGGTTTTGATCAAAGATTTCATCAGTAACTTTATCTTCACAAAAAACTGTAATTGTATTTTTTTTAATTTGAATCCTAACTTTTGCTGGCAGGCCAATAATTGAATACCGACCATATTTCTTTCCCCCATCTGCCGATTCAAGCAAATAACTATAACGTTCATTTGCTAGCTTTGAATAAACAGATAATGGTGTATCTAAATCAGCAAAGCACTCAAGCACCAAAGGAATTCTATTGAATCCATTTTCTAGAAAATCATCAAATTCTTGTTTAGAAATAGTAGAAAGCATTTTAATTAATAATTTGGGTTAATTCTTTAAAGTGGGACATCGCATAATCTACTTTATCAGAAATAATTGACTCTCCATATTGGTACCCGTAAGGAACAGTAACTATGTAAGTGCCTGCAGCAAACCCTGCCTCGATATCTACACACGAATCTCCAACCATAATCGCCTCTTTTGGCCCTATAGTTAATTGATTAAGCGCATACTGAATAGGGAGCGGGTCAGGTTTTTTTTTCTCGGTTGTATCCCCTGAAACAATGATATCCATAGACTCAATTAATCTTGATTCTTTCATTAAAGCGGTCGTGTAATGAGTAGGTTTGTTTGTTACACAGCCCAAGAGAAAACCTTTAGATTTTAGATCTGCAATTGTTTTTTCAACACCATCGAACATATGGCTTTTCCTCGAATGTAACGAATAGTGTTGATCAAATAATTTCTCAGCCTTGGTAAAAAAAAGACTTGGATCTTTTTTTGATGAAAATTTTATAGATTGATTAATAAGATTTTCCGCCCCTTTGCCAATGAAATTTTTGATTTCATCTTTTTCTAATTCGGCCATTTTTAAATCTTTCAGCATCAGGTTGATTGAATCAGACAACTCAGGTGCTGTTTCAAATAATGTGCCATCCAAATCAAAAAGGATGGCTTTTATGTTAGAAAATTTTTCCAATACCTAAGCTTTTGCTAATGACGCTCTTAAAGAACCTATAATTGAATCATATTTGTTGGGATCATTATCATTTGCTGCTCCAAATACTGCTGAGCCTGCAACAAATGTATCTGCACCTGCTTGAGCAATTTCAGTGATATTGTCAGCATTAACTCCGCCATCCACTTCAAGCCAAATTTCTCTTCCGGTCTTTTCCATGTATTGGTCTATTTTTTTTCTTGCTAATCTCAATTTATTCAAAGTTTCTGGAATAAATTTTTGCCCTCCAAACCCAGGGTTAACAGACATTAAAAGAACCATGTCAATCTTATCCATTACATGATCAAGATAATCAAGCGATGTTGCAGGATTAAATACTAAACCAGATTTGCACCCAAGGTCTCTTACCATAGATAAGCTTCTATCAATATGGTTTGAAGCTTCCGGATGGAATGTAATGATATTCGCACCAGCCTTAGCAAAATCAGGGATTATTCTGTCGACAGGCTCTATCATTAAATGAACATCAATTATTGCATCAGTTACAGGTCTAATAGCTTCGCACACTAAAGGACCAATTGTTAAATTTGGAACATAATGATTATCCATCACATCAAAGTGAACAATATCTGCTCCAGAGGTTATAACGTCTGTAATTTCTTGTCCTAATTCTGCAAAATTAGCTGACAAAATACTAGGGGCGATTCTGAATGTTTTTTCCATATATACTAAGTTCCCAAATTAAATTGAATTGAATTATTGTAAAATACGTATTTTACCCTTTTTTTAAATGAAATAATTATAAAGCAAGCGGACTATCAAAATAATGGATTTAAATCTTGTTGGCCTAAATCATAAGACAGCGCCTATTGAAATTAGGGAAAAATTTGTCTTTTCGCACGATATGTTAAGTCATGTTCTTAAAGACTTAAGATTAAAAACAGGCGCCAAGGCTTTAATACTTTCAACCTGCAATCGAACAGAAATATATTTTCAATCCAAAGATCCAAAAGAAATTTACCAGTGGCTTTCTAGCTTTAATGACATCAAATTCTCTGAACTTAAAAAATACCTTTATACCCACTCAAATCAAGATTGTTATGTGCATGCATGCAAAGTAGCGTCAGGCTTAGACAGTATGTTAATAGGAGAGACGCAAATCTTTGGGCAAATGAAACAGGCCTCCCAGGTTGCAAATCTTTCAGGTGTTCAAGGAAAATTTATTAATACGTTCTTTCAAGACATTTTTAAAACTGCAAAGAAAGTAAGGACAGAAACCCAAATAGGTTCAAGCCCAACAACAATTGCATCATGTGCGCTTTCAATAGCAAAAAAAATCTTTGGGGAAATCAACCAAACGCAAGTAATGTTCGTTGGGGCTGGTGAAATCAGTGAAATGTGTGCAAAGTATTTTCAAAAACATCACCCAAAAAAGATATCAATAGCCAATAGATCATTTGAAAAGGGTGAGGCTTTAGCAAAGAAAGTTAATGGAGAAGCTTGCCTAATTGGTGAAATATATGATCAACTGCATAATTACGATATTTTAATAAGCTCTACTGCAAGCCAATTACCTATAATAGGATTGGGCATGATTGAGCAAGCCTTAAGTAAAAGAAAGCATCGGCCCATAATGCTTGTTGATTTAGCAATTCCAAGAGATATTGAATCAGAAGTAAGTAAATTGGATGACGTTTTTCTTTATACACTCGATGATCTTGTTAAGATAGCCCAACAAGGAGTGATAAATAGACAAGACGCTACAAAAAAGGCAAACCAAATAATTGAATATCAGGCAAAAGATTTCTACCATAAATCTAAACAAATAAAAAATATTCCAACTATTAAGCTTTTAAGAGATCAATTCGAAAATATTGCATTAATTGAGGCAAAAAAAGCAAGGAATAGTATAAAAATCGGCTCTCCCTCCGAGGAAGTAATTGACAAATTGATCAGCAATTTAACAAAAAAATTTCTGCATGGGCCTACAACTGCAATTCGTGATAATGGTCAAGATACCGAAATAGATTTACTTATTAAAAAAATATATAACATTAAAGAAGAGAAAAAATGAAGACATCAATGAAGGATAAACTTGAAGCCTTAGTGAAAAGAATTGATACTCTTAACACAGAATTAAGTCATGAAGATGTGACAAAGGATATGGAAAGATACAAAAAAATTTCCAAAGAGCATTCTGAAATAACTCCTATCGTTGAAATTTATAAAAAATACCAAAAAATTACTCAAGACATAGATGAAGCTAGGGAGCTTTTGAGTGACCCTGAAATGAAAGAATTTGCCCAAGAAGAAATTGATAAGGGTGACACCCATTTAGAAGAGGTTGAAATAGAACTTCTTAAATTATTAATCCCAAAAGATGATGATGATGAGAAAAATATATTCATTGAAATAAGGGCTGGT
>JABHXS010000045.1 GCA_018657165.1 Nitrosomonadales bacterium | reverse complement strand
GCACGAAGAGAAAGATAACTGAAAACATTCATCATCGAGTAATCATTAGATAGCCATTTAAAAAATTCGTATAACATAATTTTATTCTCTCAAATTCATTTAATTACTTTTTTAACCACTTCTTCCATCTTCATTGACCTTGAACCTTTGATCAAGACTGTTGAGCCTTTCATGCAAGAATATAAATATTCAACAAGCTCGTCCTTACTTTTAAACCAAACATTATTTCCGCCTAGCAACTTAATCAGCTCTTTTGAGTGCTTTCCTATTCCTAAAATTATGTCTATTTTAGTCTCTTTAATGCTTCTGCAAAGCTCTTGGTGATAAATTAATGAGTTTTCTCCGAGTTCGGCCATATCTCCAATTACTAGAATTTTTTTCCCTTTAAACTCATTAAGAACATCAATAGCTACTCGGAAAGAAGATGGGTTAGCATTGTATGTGTCATCTATTATGGTTGATTTTTCCATTCCATCTTTTAGCTCAAGTCGACCTGGAACGGTATTTACATTTTCTATGCCTTTTTTAATTTTTGTATAATGAATTTTTAACTGGAATGCGCACGCCACTGCAGCTAAAATATTTAAAATATTGTTGTGCCCTAACAATTTAGATTTGATTTCAAAAGCATAAGCAGGGGTTTTAATAAGAATTTTTTTCTCATTTAAAATTTCACAAGTGATATCTGCCTCTTCATTCATGCCAAAAGATAATACTTTTACATTTTTTAGATCTTTTATTAAAAATTCAAAATAATCACTATCTTTTGGAAGTATTGCGACTCCATTATTCTGTAGATTCCTTAAAATATCTTTTTTTTCGTTTGCAATCGCCTTTCTATTTTGAAAATTTTCAATATGTGCTTCGCCTATATTAGTTATTACAGCTAAGTTTGGTGGTGCAATCTTCGCCAATGAATTAATCTCATTTGGATGATTCATCCCCATTTCGAGTGTTATATGGCTATGGACAGAATTCAATTTAAAGATTGTTAATGGAAGTCCAATCTCATTATTAAAATTACCTTGGGTTGCCAGAGCTTGTTTCTCCCCAAAGTTTGAAACTAAAATTGAGTTAATTATTTCTTTCGTTGTTGTTTTACCATTACTTCCAGTAATGCCAATAACAAATGGATCATATTTATTTAATATCATAGAGGCAATATCACCTAATGATTTTGTTGTATCACTTACTAATATGGTATTTTTAGCTTTTTTGTCTTTTTCTGAAATTACTGCTGCTATTGCTCCATTTGCAAATGCCTCATTGATAAAGTCGTGACCGTCAAAATTCAACCCCTTTATTGCAATGAATAAGTCATTTTTTTTTATTTCTTTTGAGTTAATACCAATTGCTTCGAATTTCCTTTTTAAAAATTCTTTATCTAAGGGGTTTTTACCTGAGGTTGCTTGATAAACTTCTTGGATTGATAAATTAATTTTTTAACTCCCTTTCCTTTAAAAAGTCTTCAATAACTTTCTTGTCAGAAAAATAAATTCTTTTCTCTCCTATTTCTTGATAATCTTCATGCCCCTTTCCCGCTACAACCACTAGATCGTCTTTTTCTGCGCATGTAATTGCCTTACATATAGCTTCTTTTCTATCTATAATTTCCATTGGTTTATGATTAAAGTATTTACTTATATCTTTGATAATTTCTAGAGGATTTTCATCTCTTGGATTATCGGTTGTGATTATGCAATTATCAGCTAATTGCTCTGCAATTTCAGCCATGGCTTTCCTTTTGCCCTTATCTCTTCCCCCACCAACCCCAAAAACTAAAATTATTTTTTTAAAATCATTATTTTTAACACACTTTAAAATATTTTCTAAAGCATCTGCTGTGTGAGCATAATCTATCATAACCATTGGAAGATCATCATTGCTCATGATAAATTCTGCCCTACCTGGAACTGGATTAATAGATTTTAAACTTTCAATAATTTCATTAATCTCAAAACCTTGTGCACTCAAACAACCCACTACACCTAAAATATTATAAACATTGAATTCCCCAGAAGCTTGAAGTTTTATCGGGAAAGATTCTTCAAAATAATTAAGATCAAATTTTAAACTCATTCGATTATAGCTAATATTAATTGCTTGAATATCTGATTTTTTATAAATCGAAAAACTTATTTTTTTTTCTGTTGGTAACATTGATTCATTGAAAATTGATTCTCCAACTTTATCATCGATATTAACTATGATTTTTCCATTTTTTTCAGACAACATAAATTTCTTCTTTACAGCTGCATATTCATTTATTGTCTTATGATAATCAAGATGATCTCTTGATAAATTCGTAAAAAGCCTATAATTAAAATCTATATTTTCTATTCTTTTTTCACTGATTCCATGTGAGGAGACCTCCATTGCTATATTTTTATATTTCTTTTTGTAACTCTCTCTTATTATGTGTTGAAGATCTATCGCGCTTGGTGTGGTATTTTGTATTTTTTTAAATTCATTTGCGTCTCCATAACCTAGCGTTCCCAAAAATGCTGTTTTAATTTTTAGATTATTTAGACATTGTGATAGCCAATATGCTGTTGTTGTTTTTCCATTAGTTCCTGTGATTCCAACAATTGATATTTTTTTTGAAGGATGCTTATAAAATTTAGCTGCAATTGAAGGAAGTTTGCTTTTTAAGTCATTAATCGCAATAGATGGGATATCTAAATTTAATTTTTTCTGAAAATCCTGTGCTTCAAATATAACTCCCTTAGCGCCGTTATTAATAGCCTCCTGAATAAAATCTCTTCCATCATATTTGCTACCAGAGTAAGCAACAAAAGCTGCATTTTTTGGAATTTCTTTTGATTTTAGAGTCAATACATTAAATTTCTCTAAAAAAATTTCTAACTCATCTTTCATATCTCTTGGCTATCAACTTCATTATCCTTAACTATAATTTCTATGCCATCCTGTGTTACCGAGTATATTTTAAGTGCTTCTGATACTACTTTCCTAAAAACTGGGCCTGCTACCACTCCCCCATAATTAGATCCTCTTGATGGATCATTGATTGTTATAGCCATGATAAATTTAGGGTTTGATACAGGTGCAATTCCAACAAATGATGCATTATATTTTCTTTCATTTACGGAACCGTACCCACCACCTTTTAGAGCTTGTCTTGAGGTGCCTGTTTTACCCGCAACTCGATAGCCTGGGATTGCAGCTTGCACTGCTGTCCCACCTTGCATTGTAACTGTCTCCATAATTTCCAACATATTCTTACTTGTTTCTATGGATAAAACACGCTGTCCTATCTTAATTGGGTCATTTTTAAATAACCTTAAGTTCTTTATCTCTCCCTTGTTAGCAAAAGGAGTATATGCTCTTGCAAGTTGTGCAACTGTTGTGCTCATTGCATACCCATAACTTGCACTCATATGATAGTGATCCGTCCATTTTGTATGATTACGAATAATACCGCTTGACTCCCCTGGGAAATTTATGCCAGATAAATTACCGATACCAAAGTTTGAATAAGTTTGCCATAAGTCTTTTTTGCTTAATTTTTCAGCTATTTTAGTTGCGCCAATATTTGATGAAGTTTGAATTACCTCTTTGACAGATATTATTCCATGTGGCTTTGTGTCCGCTATTAATCTTCTCCCAACCCTATAAAGTCCGTTGCCTGTATTAATCTTTGTATTTACATTGACAACCTTTTTTTCTAATGCCGCTGCCACACTTATTGGCTTCATGGTTGACCCTGGTTCAAAGAGGTCTGTTACCGCTCTATTCCTTACAAAAGGAGACCGCTTCTTCATTCTTTTATTTGGGTTAAATGAGGGATAATTTGCCATTGCAAGAACTTCGCCAGTTTTAGAGTTGATGAGAATTGCTGATCCGGAAATTGCCTCAAACTTATTAATTGTTTTTTTAAGAGATTGAAAGGCTACATGTTGTAAGCGCTTGTCAATAGTCAAGTGGACATCTTTCCCATCAACTGGCACTCTGACCTCACTCAGATTATCAACTATTCTTCTTTTTGCATCAATTAATATCTTTTTATAACCATGTGTACCCGATAAATAATCATTTTTCTGGTACTCCACCCCCTCAAGACCTTTTCCATCACCGCCATAAATACCAACAACATGTGCAGATATTTCATGGTCTGGATATGTGCGTCTATAATCTTTTTCTGTATCTATTCCTTGAATTTTTAAAGCTAAAATTTTTGAAGCAATTTTTGGATCAACCTTTCTTTTCAAATAAATATGATTTCTCTTAGTCTTCATTTTTTTATTTAGAGTTTCTATTTTCATTTTTAAGAGATTTGATAATTTCT
>JABHXS010000080.1 GCA_018657165.1 Nitrosomonadales bacterium | reverse complement strand
GCTTACGAAGAGCTTTAGCTTCAATTTGCCTAATTCGTTCTCTCGTCACATCAAACTGCTTACCAACCTCTTCTAAGGTATGATCTGTATTCATTTCAATACCGAATCTCATTCTAAGCACTTTAGCCTCACGTGGCGTTAGGCTCTCTAAAATATCAGAAGTGACATGCCTTAGATTTCCATATATCGCAGAATCAGCTGGAGTTAGTGTACCTTGATCCTCAATAAAATCCCCAAGATGAGAATCTTCATCATCTCCAATGGGAGTTTCCATTGAGATAGGCTCTTTAGAAATTTTTAAAATTTTACGAATTTTTTCTTCTGGCATTTCCATTTTTTCTGCTAATTCTGACGGTTCTGGCTCTTCTCCAGTTTCCTGTAGAATTTGTCTTGAAATTCGATTCATTTTATTGATTGTCTCAATCATATGCACTGGAATTCTAATTGTTCTAGCTTGGTCAGCAATTGATCTTGTTATTGCCTGCCTTATCCACCATGTCGCGTAAGTTGAAAACTTATACCCTCGTCGATACTCAAATTTATCAACGGCTTTCATAAGACCAATATTTCCCTCTTGAATTAAATCTAAGAATTGCAAGCCTCTGTTGGTATATTTTTTTGCTATTGAAATAACTAGCCTTAAGTTTGCCTCAATCATCTCACGCTTAGCAGCCTTGGCTTTAAACTCGCCCTTAGTCATCTGCTTGTTTATTTCTTTAAAATTCTTAATTGGTAGGCCGGTCTCTTCTTCAATTCCAATTAATTTATTTTGCTGGTCAATGATTGAATGTCTGAGTTCTTTCATTCTTTTGACATAAGGCTTATCTGCTTTTAGCTCAGCTTTTAACCATTTAAGGTTGGTTGAGTTCTCAGCAAAGCTCTTTATAAAATGTCCTCTTGGCATTTTTGATTCAAAAACACAGAATTCCATGATTTCTTTTTCATGGTGCCTGATATTTTTAATATAAATTCTAATTTTATCGCATAGAACCTCTACAAATTTTGATGAAAATCTAAAATTTACAAGCACTTTAACTATAGAGTCTTGGTGTTTTTTATATTCAGGATCATCCATCCATTTTTTTTGTTTTCTTAAGGCTTCTAATTTGTTATGCGCCCTTTTAATTGAACTGAAACGCTTAAGTACCTCTTTTGTGAAAATCTTAAGATCTTCCTCTGACATCCCGCTAGCTTTTCCTGTGTCATCCTGATCATCATCTTCTTCTTCAGCGCCTTCATCAGCCGCACTTTCTAAAGCCGCCTCTACTTTCGCTAATTCTTTTTCAGCTTCGACATCAATCAACCCATCAACAAACTCGTCCACGCCTAACTCATCTTTACGAACTTTATCAGCCATGACCATCAGGTCGTTAATAATGCCGGGTGAAGCAGAGATTGCTTGAACCATTGATCTCAGGCCCTCTTCAATTCTTTTAGCAATTTCAATTTCACCTTCACGTGTGAGTAAGTCAACCGTTCCCATTTCCCGCATATACATTCGAACAGGATCTGTTGTTCTTCCAAAATCAGAGTCTACTGTCGTTAATGCCTGCTCCGCCTCTTCAGCAGCCTCTTCGTCTGTTACAGGTGCGGGTGCGTCTGACATTAACAAAGCTTCAGCATCAGGGGCTTCGTCATAAACCATAATTCCCATATCATTGATGATGCCAATAATGCCTTCAATTTGCTCACTCTCAGATACCTCATCCGGGAGATGGTCATTAATTTCTGCGTATGTAAGGTAACCTCTCTCTTTGCCCAGTATGATTAGAGCCTTTAGCTGCATTCTTCGATTTTCAGCTTCTTGGGGAGTGTTCTCTTTTAAGAAAAGATCTTTTAATTTTTTAACTCGGGTAACACTTTTTGTTTTTTTATCCGCGGGGTTCTTTCTAGGTCTTGCCATGGCTACCTCTAAGTATATTTAGGAATGTTTCTACAAATAAATTTGAGTGATGGATTTTATCAAAATATCCTGTTTAAATCAATTACTCATTGCCTCAAAAATTTTAAAAATATATAAAAAGCAATCACTTACCTCTTGGTGATTGCTTTTAGAAATTCTTTTTCTTCCGGGCTTAAGGTATTAAAACTTTTATGCTTGATGGCATCTAATTTTGATTTATTTATAGTTTGATATTTCTTTTGTTTAATTTTTTTTCGAAGTCCATCTAATTCATCATTTAGACTCATTTTTTCATCAAAGTTCAATACTTGTGATTTAATTTCATCAATAAAATCATTATCAAATCTATTATTTAAAAAGTGAAAAATAGACGCCGTGTTATGGTCTTCATCAGTTAGGAGTTTAGCAATGCATGTTTGCGCGAGTTGCTCGTCTAATGTGTCTCCCCAGGCAATATCTTGATCAGATTTTTTGACTAATGTAGGGTCCAAAATTAACAACGATACAAACCTTCTGACCACTGAAGTTGTTTGTCTTTTTAATTGCTGTGCCGGCGGTTTTGTATTTCCTTTATTTTTAACCTTAATGACCTTATCCAACTCATCTGTTGTTAAATCCAGTAAGACAGATATCCTTTTCTTAAACAAAAAAGTCAATTTTGAAGAGGCAATATTTTCTAGTATAGGCCCTACTTCATTTAAAAATTTGACACGTTCCTCTTGGCTATTCAAGTTATTATTTTGTGTTAAATACTGAATTATGTATTCTGATAGCGGTATTGCGTGTTTTGCTAAATCTTCGAATTTTTCTTTCGAGTGTTGCCGCACATAAGAATCTGGATCATGTTGATCGGAAAGAAATAAAAATTTTAATTGCACTTCATCCGTCACGGATGTTAATGAATTTTTCATTGCTCGCCAGGCAGCAGATTTACCTGCATTATCTCCATCAAAACAAAAAATAATTTCGGGTGTATATCTCATTAGTTTTTGGATGTGAAAACTTGTTGTCGCTGTCCCCAACGTTGCTACAACATTTCTAATGCCATGTTGCGCTAAACTAACTACATCCATATAGCCTTCAACCACAAGAACATAACCTTTCTCTCTTATCGCCTTCCTTGCTGCCAGTAACCCGTATAACTCGTAACTTTTCTGAAATAAAGAAGTTTCAGGTGAGTTGTAATACTTAGGAGTGTCATTTTCGTCTATTACACGACCTCCAAAACCAACTAATTGCCCTTTTGCATTATAGATAGGAAACATAATTCTATTTCTAAAGCGATCATATCTTTTCCCTTTATCGTTTTTACTAATTAAGCCTGATTTAATTAATGCATCATTATCATAATCTTTAAAAACTTCATTTAAATTGTTCCACCCCTCGGGAGCAAACCCTATAGAAAACTCTTTTGCAATTTCTCCAGTTAAGCCTCTAGATTTTAAGTATTGAATTGCTTGTGGTGAGTCTTTCAGTTTTGCTTGGTAATATTTTTTAGCTAATATCAGTGAATCTTCTAAAATAATATTTTCTTTCTTTTTTTCTGGTTTCTCATCTACCTGATTAGGCACCTTTAGTCCGACAACTTTTGCTAACTCTTGAATCGAATCAATAAAATTTAATCCGTCATGATCTATCAGAAAGCTAATGGCGGAGCCGTGAGCGCCACAGCCAAAACAATGATAAAACTGCTTTGATGGGCTAACAGAGAAAGAGGGTGTTTTTTCCTGGTGAAAGGGGCAACAAGCAACAAAATTTGCGCCTGCTTTCTTTAAAGGGACTCTTTTATCAATAATGTCGACAACATCAACTCTATTTAATAATTCGTTTATAAAGGATTCTGGAATCATTATAGAATATTATCTTAATAATGATGAAATGGTGATAGTTAAGCGTTCGTTAATTTTTCTTTAATCTTTTGGGACACTTCTGCCATATTTGCTCTGCCTGATACCTTTAATTTAACTGCGTTCATCACTGAACCCATATCTTTCATACTTTTGGCATCTAAAGCATTAATTGCATCATCAATTTCCTTTTCAACATCCTCTGATGAAAGGGGTTCTGGCATATAATTTTGTAGGATTTTTACTTCAAATTCTTCTTTTTCAACCAAATCATTCCTATTTGCTTTTTTGAATGCTTCAATCGAATCACGACGCTGCTTGAGCATTTTTTCTATAATGTTTAGTATAATTTTATCGTCTATATCTACGCGATCATCTACTTCTTTTTGCTTAATGGATGACTGGAGTAACCTGATTGCATTTAATTTTTCAGAATCCTTACTGCGCATAGCATCTTGCATATCCACAGTAATTTTTTCTTTTAACGACATGAGGGGGCTAAATTAGAATAATTTTGGAGGTAGCATTTGATTTCTGAGTCTGCGGTATTGTCTTTTAACAGCTGCAGCAGATTTACGCTTTCTTACCCATGTAGGCTTCTCGTAAAATTCTCTTGCTCTTAAATCGTTCAATAGACCAGTTTTTTCAATTAATCTTTTGAATCTTCTCAAAGCAATATCAAATGGCTCATTTTCTTTTACTTTTATTATTGACATTAATTATCTCTTATATATAAAGTTGTAATTTAATCAGATTTATTAAAGCTTTTAAGCTTAGTAAAACTGAAAGGCGTTATTTTAATGCTAATATGCTTTTTTTTCAACAAATATAACTAAAAAGTGATAATAGAATCATGCTTATCTTAGGTATTGAAACATCATGTGATGAAACTGGCGTTGCAATCTATGATTCTGAAAAAGGGTTATTAGGGCACAAACTCTATTCACAAGTTAAGCTTCATGCAGAATACGGAGGAGTGGTTCCAGAACTAGCCTCAAGAGATCACATCAACTATATTATCCCCCTGATTCAGGATTTGCTGAAGGATTGTAAGCTTGATATTCAAAATATCGAGGCGATAGCATACACCGCTGGTCCAGGCCTATCCGGTGCGCTCCTAGTTGGAAGCAGTGTAGCAGAATCTTTGGCTTGTGCCTTGGGGATAAAATCAATTCCTATCCATCATCTTGAAGGGCATCTGCTTGCTCCTATGCTCGAAAAGGAAAAGCCTGAATTTCCCTTTATAGCTTTGCTAGTTTCTGGTGGTCATTCACAATTGATACATGTTAAAGAACTAGGAAAATATAAAATTATTGGGGATACCCTTGATGATGCTGCTGGTGAAGCATTTGATAAAACAGCGCAACTTTTAGGGATAGGATACCCGGGTGGGGCCGCTCTATCAAAACTAGCTGAAAAAGGAGAAAATCAATATGAGCTGCCAAGACCCCTCTTGCATACTAATGGACTAGATTTTAGTTTTAGTGGCCTTAAAACTGCTGTTTTATATTTGGTAAAAAAACAAAATGATTTAACTGAAAAAATTAAAGCTGATATTGCTTATGCATTCGAGGAGTCAATTACGGATGTTTTAGTTAAAAAATCAATTCAAGCACTCAAACAAGAAGGTTTGAATAGAATAATTATTTCTGGTGGAGTCGGTGCTAATAAAACTTTACGAAAGAAAATTATTTCTGAGTGTAAAAAAAATGAGTTTGATTACTTTTTTCCTGATTTAAATTTTTGTACAGATAATGGCGCTATGATTGCTCTTGCTGGGGCGCTAAGGCTTAATCTTCCTAATAAAG
>JABHXS010000068.1 GCA_018657165.1 Nitrosomonadales bacterium | reverse complement strand
TATTATTTTGCATTTTTTGCAAATTAAATTTAATTAATAATATTTAATTATACCAAAATTACCTAATTTTATGCAAAATCACCATATTTATATTGTAAAATTGCAATTATTGCTAAAGGAGCTGTTTCTGTCCTTAAAATTCTAGGGCCCAATTGAACATTGATAAAATTCTTTTGATTGAGAAGTGAAATTTCATCTTCAGTAAAGCCTCCCTCAGGACCAATAAAAATATTGATATCTCCAGTATGATTATTCGGTAGATTTTGTGATTTTTTGTGAGGGTGGGGATGAAGAACTAAATTAAGTGAATGCTTTGATGTTTTAATTTCTTTTGTCATTTGATCTAGTGACCTTGGAGCTTTAATGGTCGGCAGTTTAGATCTTCCGGATTGTTCACAAGCAGATATAACAACGCGACTCCAATGCGATAATTTTTTCTTTGCTCTATCATGACTCAGCTTTATAGAGCTTCTTGTACTAAAGATAGGTTGGATATGGCTCACGCCTAATTCAGTTGCTTTTTGGATCACTATATCCATTTTTTCATTTGAAGATATTGATTGAAATAAATTTATATTAATGGGTGATTCATTTAGGTTTTGTTCTTTTAATAAAACTTCAACTTCTATATTTTTTTTGTTAATGCTGATTATATGAGCTATATATTCATAACCATCACCATTAAATAAAATGAGTTGAGCATTTATTTTGAGTCGCATTACCTTAAGCGCATGGTGACTAGCAAACTCATCTAAAATAATGATCTGTCTTATTTCGAGTGGATTTGAATGGTAAAATCTATGCATATACTTTCATATAATACATAACGGAGAAGATTTTTGGTTAGCCTAAAGACACCAATTTGTAATTTTGGATGGATTGCAAAAGATTTCCAGTTGTTGGGGGTCGATAATGAATACTGGAACCTAGAAAAAATTAAGGGTAAAAACGGTTTGGTTGTTATGTTTATTTGTAATCATTGCCCTTATGTAAAGGCGATTATGTCACGTCTTGTTTCTGATATTTATGAATTAAAGAAGTACGGTATTAATACTATTGCCATATCAAGCAATGATGTCATTAATTATCCAGATGATTCTTTTGAAAATATGAGGATACTGTCTGAAGAGAATCATTTTGATTTTCCATATGTTTATGATGAAACACAAGAAATAGCAAAAAAATATGATGCAATCTGCACTCCAGACTTTTTTGGCTTCAATTCAAAATTAGAGTTGCAGTATAGGGGTCGATTTGATTCAACAGGAAGAGAAAAGGCTGGCCCTAATAATAGAAGAGATTTGTTTGAGGCAATGAAGTTAATATCTACTTCTCAACAAGGACCAACACAGCAACAAGCTAGTATCGGTTGTTCAATTAAATGGAAAGAAGAAAATATTTAACACATAGATAACTTGATTGTGACCTTAGTTTAGTTGATAATTTAGGGTTAACAGTATCAAAAAAATGCATTGAGAAAAAAATGCAATCATTTTAATTTTGGGAGGAAGTATGGCAACAAGACAAGATTTAGCAAACGCTATTCGCGCTTTATCGATGGATGCAGTTCAAAAGGCAAGTTCAGGTCATCCAGGCGCACCAATGGGCATGGCAGAAATTGGGGAGGTTCTGTGGAATCACCATCTTAGCCATAATCCGAATAACCCTGACTGGGCAAATCGTGACCGTTTTATTTTGTCTAATGGCCATGGTTCAATGTTGATCTACTCACTTCTTCATTTAACTGGTTATGACCTTCCAATGAAAGAGATTGAGAATTTTAGACAGCTTCACTCGTCTTGTGCTGGCCATCCAGAATATGGTTATGCCCCTGGGATTGAAACGACAACTGGTCCATTAGGTCAAGGCATTAGTAATGCAGTAGGTTTCGCAATGGCTGAGAAGCTTCTAGCTAATCAGTTTAATAAATCTGGGCATGAGATTGTTGATCATTACACATATACTTTCCTAGGTGATGGATGTTTAATGGAAGGCGTGTCACATGAAACATGTGCCCTTGCAGGAACGTGGGGCCTTGGTAAATTAATAGCATTTTGGGATGATAATGGCATTTCAATTGATGGGCACATTGAAGGTTGGTATACAGATGACACTGCAGGACGTTTTGAGTCATATGGGTGGCATGCTATCAGAGACGTAGATGGTCATGACCCAGATGCCATAGATAAAGCAGTTAAAGAGGCGAAAAAAGTAACTGATAAACCAACAATTATTTGTTGTAAGACAATTATTGGTAAAGGCTCACCTAACAAATCAGGATCACATGATTGTCACGGCGCAGCTTTGGGTGACGAGGAAGTTGCTTTAGTAAGAAAAGAAATTGGTTGGGAGCATGATCCATTTGTCATACCTCAAGATGTTTATGATGGATGGAATCAAAAGGATAAAGGAGATGCTAGAGAAAAAGAATGGAATGCTAAGTTTGATGCTTATGCAAAAGAATTCCCAGATTTAGCAGCTGAATTTAAAAGAAGAATGTCAAATGAGTTACCTGCCGACTGGAAAAAACAATCCGAGGCAATAATCAATGATGCAAATAATGCCGCGGAGAAGGTTGCAACTCGAAAGGCATCGCAAAATGTAATTACTGCGCTTGCGCCAATTTTACCTGAATTTGTAGGCGGCTCTGCTGACCTGACAGGCTCAAATTTAACAAGTTGCCCAAGTTTTGAGCATGTGAATGGTAAAAAACCAGGCAATTATATTTCTTACGGTGTAAGAGAGTTTGGTATGTCAGCAATCATGAATGGCATCGCATTACATGGTGGTTTGTTACCTTTCGGTGGCACCTTCCATATGTTTTCAGACTATATGAGGAACGGCATGAGAATGTCAGCCCTGATGAAACAGCGTGTAGTTTATGTTCTAACTCACGACTCTATTGGTCAGGGAGAAGACGGACCTACGCACCAACCAATTGAAACCACTTCTGGATTAAGATTCATTCCAAGAATGGAAGTTTGGCGTCCTTGTGATGCAACAGAAACAGCTACAGCCTGGGTTTCAGCTGTTGAAAGTGGAGAAAATCCAACCAGTTTAGTCTTAAGTAGGCAGGGCATGGGCTTTCATTCAAGAACGCCTGAGCAGATAGCAGATATTAAAAAAGGCGGTTATGTGTTGTCTGATTGTGATGGTGACGCTCAAGTTATTATTATTGCAACAGGCTCTGAGGTTGATCTTGCAATAGGAGCTCAAGCACAACTAAAAGATGAAGGAATACATGCAAGAGTTGTATCTATGGCATGTACTCAGGCTTTTGACAGACAAGATCAGGCATATAAAGATACTGTACTAACACCAGGCGTAAAACGAATATCGGTTGAGGCTGGTGTGACAGACTACTGGAGAAAGTATGTTGGACTTGATGGTGCATGTGTCGGAATAGATACATACGGTGAGTCAGCTCCAGGTAAAGTTGTATTTGAACATTTTGGTTTCACTGTCGACAATGTTGTTAAGACAGCAAAATCAGTTCTGTAATACAATCTAACTTTTATAAGGGTAGCTTTAAAGCTACCCTTATTTATTTAAATTAGGGGATTAATGTGTCAGTAAATTTGGCTATTTCTGGATTTGGAAGGATAGGTAGATTAGTTTTAAGAGCTATCTTTGAGCAAAATATAAAAGATATCAATATAGTTGCTGTTAATTGCAGCAGGGGTGATATTCAAAGCCATGCTCATTTACTTAAGTACGACACAGCTCACGGAAAATTTGATGCTGAAATTCAGACCCAAGATGATTTTTTTATTATTAATGG
>JABHXS010000001.1 GCA_018657165.1 Nitrosomonadales bacterium | reverse complement strand
CTGCGAAAATCAATTTATTTTTAAAAATTATAGGTAAAAGAGATACCGGTTTTCATGAATTACAGAGTGTTTTTCAACTTATAGATTTATATGACTATATTTATATAAGGGTTAGGAAAGACTCCGAAATTAATTTCATAAATGAATCTTGTGAAATTAACAAGCAAGATGATCTTGGCTTTAGGGCTGCAAAATTAATTCTTAAAAATATAAATGTGGGTGTAGATATTTATATTAAAAAAAACATCCCGATTGGTGCAGGCTTAGGGGGTGGAAGTTCAGATGCTGCAACAATACTCATGGCAATCAATGCCTTAGCTAATATAAGTCTTTCAAAGCGAGAATTGATGACCCTTGGTCTAAGTCTTGGAGCCGATATTCCATTCTTTATATTTGGAGAAAACGCATGGGTTGAAGGTATTGGGGAGAAACTCAGTCAAATTAATATTCCAGATTCTATATATTATTTGTGTTACCCAAATTTTTCTATCTCTACAGACTCAATTTTTAAATCATTTGAATTGACAAAAGTCCCAATTACATTGAAAATAACGTCCTATTTCAGTGATAAACTTGAACAAGAATCCAATGACTTGGAATATACGATCACTAAAAAGTATGGAAAGATGAGTGAATTAGTGAGTTGGATGAATAATTATGGACTTGCAAAAATTTCAGGGACGGGTTCAAGTGTTTTTGTAAAAATAGAAGATGTAAATAAAATTCAACACTTTAATGATAAAAAACCAATAGATACAAAAAGTTTTGTTGTAAAAGGGCTATCTAAACATCCCTTTTATGACATTTAGGTTAAATGGGGAGTCGCCAAGCTGGTTAAGGCACATGGTTTTGATCCATGCATGCGAAGGTTCGAATCCTTCCTCCCCAGCCAATTTTTAAAAACACGGAGGTAATTTGTGAAAAATGAAAATCTAATGGTTTTTACTGGAAATGCCAATAAAGATCTTGCAAAAGAAGTTGCCTCGAATTTAGGATTAAAGCTTGGAGAAGCAACCGTCGGAAATTTTAGTGACGGTGAAACCATGCTAGAACTTCTCGAAAATGTTCGAGGAAAGGATGTTTTTATCCTGCAATCAACAAGTTTCCCTACAAACGACAATCTAATGGAAATTATGGTGATGGTCGATGCACTTAGAAGATCTTCTGCCGCCAGAATTACAGCTGCTATTCCCTACCTGGGCTACTCAAGGCAAGATAGAAGACCAAGGTCAGCTAGAGTTGCCATTACCGCTAAAGTAGTTGCTAACATGCTGACTGGGGTTGGGGTTGACAGACTACTGACCATGGATCTTCATTCGGATCAAATTCAAGGTTTTTTTGAAATTCCAGTTGATAACATTTATTCCACACCCGTTTTACTTGAAGACTTAAAAAAACAAAACTATAAAGATGCCGTTATTGTATCGCCAGATGTGGGTGGCGTTGTGAGAGCTCGTGCAATGGCTAAAATTTTAGGAAGTGATTTAGCAATCATAGATAAAAGACGCCCTAAACCAAATGTATCTGAAGTCATGAATATTATAGGGGATGTAAACGGACGCACATGCATCATTGTCGATGATATTGTTGATACATCCAACACACTTTGTGAAGCAGCATTAGCATTAAAAAAGAAAGGGGCTAATAAAGTTGTAGCTTATGCCACACATCCCATTCTTTCAGGAAAGGCTATTGAGTCAATTCAAACCTCTGAGCTTGATGAAATTGTAATTACTGATACAATTACGCTTGAAAAAGATGCTAAAAATTGCAAGAAAATAAGACAATTATCAGTTGCAAAGATTTTAGCTGAAACAATAAAAAGAATTAGCCACGAAGATTCTGTTAGCTCTTTATTTATCGATTAAAAATAAAAGTTGCTTTTAGGATGCTGAGTAATTTAACAACTAGATAGGCCTGGTCGCGGGTCTATTTGATTTTTAGGAGTTCATACAATGAAGATTGAAATAAATGCTGTGTTAAGAGAGGCGAAAGGTACGGGTGCGAGCCGCCGTCTTCGCCATGAAGGAAAGGTGCCAGGTGTTCTTTATGGTGGAAAGAATGAAGCAAAAAGTATTGAATTAGACGGTAAAGAATTATTTATGCAATTTAAACATGAAGAATTTCATGCATCTATTCTTACTCTTAATTTAGATGGGAAAAAAGAATCTGTTCTGCTCAGGGACTACCAAATGCATCCCGTCAGGAATAACATTCAACATATTGACCTACAACGCATTGATGAAAGTAAGAAATTAAGTGTAAAAATTCCGCTCCATTTCTTAAATGAAGATGTAGCGCCTGGAGTAAAACTAGAAGGCGGAGTAGTTTCGCATATTATGGTTGATGTTGATGTTTTATGTTTGCCAAAAGATTTACCAGCCTTTATAGAAGTTGATCTAATCAATTTATCAATTGGTGATTCAATTCATTTATCACAAATAAAAGTGCCAGAAGGAGT
Organism: Nitrosomonadales bacterium; assembly: GCA_018657165.1. Taxonomy (GTDB): domain Bacteria; phylum Pseudomonadota; class Gammaproteobacteria; order Burkholderiales; family Methylophilaceae; genus BACL14. The sequence continues at coordinate 1,487 of JABHXS010000001.1, read as the reverse complement.
TGAGTTAACTGGCTTATCTGAAGAAAATGATCCTATTATTACCTCTGTATCCAAGCCTAAAGTTGTGGTCGAAGAAACACCAGTTGCTGCTGAAGGCGAAGAAGGTGCTGAAGGCGAAGAAGGTGCTGAAGGCGAAGAAGGTGCTGAAGGCGGTGACGAGAAAGCTGCTGAGGGCGGTGGCGAGAAAGCTGACAAAAAAGATTAATAGATTTTTATAGCGCGCTTATAATTAAGTGCGCTATTCTTTCATTCAATGAATAAAATAAAGCTCTTTGCTGGATTAGGTAATCCTGGAGATAAATATCAAAATACTCGCCATAATTGTGGTTTTTGGTGGATTGATTTTGTAGTAAAGAACCATCGACTCAATCTTAAACATGATGCTAAATTTAGTGGCGAGATTGCAAAATATACTGATGATGGCAATTGTTTTTTTCTCAAACCAACAACGTTTATGAATGAAAGTGGGAAATCACTCGCAGCTGTTGCTAACTTTTATAAAATTCGCCCCGAAGAGATACTTGTTATTCATGATGAATTAGATATCGAGCCTGGAAAAATTAAACTTAAACTGGGAGGCGGTGATGGAGGGCATAACGGCCTAAAAAGTATTGCTGAATCAATAAAAAGTAAAAATTTCTGGAGAATTCGTGTTGGAATTGGCCACCCTGGAAACAAAAGTCTAGTGAGTAATTTTGTCTTGAAGCCCCCTTTGAAAAAAGAAAGTGAATTAATCGAAGATTCTATACTGAACAGCTATAAAATTTTTTCATTACTTAAAAACGGTCAGTTTGAAAAAGCAATGCTGAATCTTCATTCTGCTTAAATTTATTGGACATTAATATATGAAATGTGGAATTGTAGGACTTCCAAACGTTGGTAAGTCAACATTATTTAACGCTATCACTAAAGCAGGGATTGATGCTGAAAACTATCCTTTTTGTACAATTGAGCCCAATGTTGGCATCGTTGAGGTGCCTGATCAGCGAATTTCAAAGCTTGAAAATATTGTCTCACCAGAGAAAACACAACCCGCTACTGTCGAACTCGTAGATATCGCTGGTTTAGTTGCTGGCGCTTCAAAGGGTGAGGGTTTAGGGAACAAATTCTTAGCTAATATCAGAGAAACTGATGCAATTATGCATGTGGTTAGATGTTTTAATGATGAAAATATTGTTCATGTTTCTGGAAGCATTAATCCCCTATCTGATATAGAAACCATTAATACTGAATTAATCTTATCTGATATGGAAACGCTTGAGAAAGCTATTCAAAAAGAGTCAAAGAAATCAAAGTCAGGGGATAAAGAATCTCAACAGCTATTAGCGTTATATAAAAAAATTCAATTAGTTTTCGATGAAGGCAATTTGGCATCAAGTGTAGACCTCACCCCAGAAGAGCTTATTATGATTAAGCCGCTTTGCTTAATCACAATTAAGCCAATTATGTTTGTCGCTAACGTAGATGAAAATGGTTTTAAAGATAAT
>JABHXS010000002.1 GCA_018657165.1 Nitrosomonadales bacterium | reverse complement strand
CCCAACAACACAAATATGACATTCTTGTATCAATTGAAATTTTTTTTTGCCGTAAAGACGTACAATACCACCAAATCTTCTGTCAATATCCACTGTCTCTTGGGTCATTCCGTTTCCAACACTACAAATGCCGCAGCTATATTTTTTTCATCTGATATAGATAGATGGCATGATTTAATCTTTTTTTCTCGTAACAAAAGTGCTACATCATTTTCTAGCTTGATATCTGGACGCCCTAACTCATTGTTAGTAACAATAATTGACTTAATATTAACAGCCCCCCTAAACCCCGTACCCAATGCTTTAGCAAAAGCTTCTTTGGCAGCAAATCTTTTTGCCAAAAAATTTTCTTTTAGATTGTTTTTTTGAAAAATTAAAAACTCTTCCTGGCTCAATATTTTTTTTGCAAAGGAGTCTCCAAATCGCTTTAAGGCTTTTGCAATCCTTGACACTTCTACAACATCTGTTCCTACACCGAATATCATGATTTTGCATACTCAGTAATAATTTTTTTCATTTCAGCCACGGCATTCTCCCAGCCAATAAATAACGCCTTTGCTACTATCGCATGTCCAATATTTAATTCATGAATCTCTTTGATTCTGGCAATATTTTGAACATTCTCATAATGTAGGCCATGCCCTGCGTTTACTAAGAGGCCTACTTTCTTAGCATATTGAACTGCCTGCCGAATTTTAAAAAGTTCTTTTTCTTTCAAGTCACCTGTAAAGTCCGCATAACTACCTGTATGCAGCTCTATTACAGGGACGTTCATTTCAATCACTTTATCAATTTGTTTAATATCCGGAGTGATAAATAAAGAAACTCGCACACCTGCAGCAGTTAAGTCATTACTTATATCCCTAATCTCATTAAATTTTTTAATCAAATCTAAGCCGCCTTCTGTTGTCTTTTCCTCTCTTCTTTCAGGAACAAGGCAGACATCTTCAGGCAAAACATCCAATGCAATTTTCACCATCTCATCAACAGGGGCTAATTCCAAATTCATTTTAGTTTTTAATAAGGGCTTCAATTCATAAAGATCATTGTCCTGCATATGGCGACGATCTTCTCTAAGATGTAGTGTGATGCTATTAGCGCCCGCTTTTTCTGCCAAAGTAGCTGCATCCAAAACAGAGGGATAATTTGTTCCTCTGGCTTCTCGTATGGTTGCAATATGGTCAATATTAACGCCTAGATTCATCTAATCATCCTAAATATTTAAAAATAGTTGTTTGGAGTTTAATGGCTTATCTCCTAAATAATAATTAATTAAAAATCGCATTAAATTTTTGCTTTGAAGCTCAGTCGCTGCTGAACCAAAATTATTATTTCCCATATCAATTAAGGTTTGACCGGCTACCTTAATACTCTTTTCTGTTCTTAATTTTTCAAATGCACCAAACTCAGCTTCATAATAATATGTTTTATCTGCTTGAATCTCTTTAGAGTTCGCATCCACTTTTAAAGCCACCTCATACCCTAGCTCTAAAAGAAGCTTCAATTCGAATTTTCTTAATGTTATGCCTATAGTTAAGTTCTTTGATAGCCTTTCCATTGTTGTATGATAAAAATTAAATAATGATTCATAATTATCTTCTTTAGGCAGCAACCTAAGTAACAATTCATTTAAATAAAAACCACATATTAAAGCATTGCCTGTCATAGGTAAGTATTGTTCGCACCAGTCAATTGCGTAAAGTGTTTTTAACTCGCCATTTCCAGACCAGGAAGCTTCCAAGGCTTGGAAGGATTGTAACATCCCTCTTAAGGCAGACTTTGGTCTTCTTGCGCCCTTAGCGACTAGAGATATCCTGCCAAATTCTTTGGAAAAAATTTCAACTATAAGGCTTGTTTCTTTAAATGGGTAAGTGTGTAAGACATAGACTAATTGATTTTCTTTAAGGGAAGTTAATTTTGCCATCTCATCAAAGCCCCAAAGATTTAAGCGCCCTTAAATCATCAGCCCAACCTGTTTTAACTTTTACCCAAGTTTCCAACCAAACCTTTCCGCCAAAAAGTTTCTCCATATCCAAACGTGCACTTTTTGAAATTTCTTTTAATCGTTCGCCTTTATTACCAATAATCATCGGTTTTAAAGACTCATGATCAACAATAATCACAGCAAAAATTCTCCTTAAATCTCCCTCTTGCTCAAATTTTTCTATCTCTACGGCTACTGAGTATGGAACTTCTTGGCCTGTTAAGCGAAATAATTTCTCCCTCACAATCTCACCTGCTAAAAAACGCTCCCCCTTGTCTGTTAATTCATCTTGATCATATATAAAGGGTTGTTGAGGTAAATACTTTCGGGCACTTTCTAACAGCTCTAATAAGTTATTTTTCTTCTTAACACTTGTTGGGATAATTTCTTCAAATTTATCCAGCTTATCAGCCGCGCCCATTAGGGCTAAGATTTTAGATTTATCTTTGATTAAATCTATCTTGTTAATAATTAATAAAATAGGCGTTGAATTTGGAATCATTTGCAATATTTTTTTATCTGTTTCGTCAATTTCATTAGGTTCAGATAAAAATAAAATCAAATCAACGTCTTTAAGTGCTTGATTGACTGATTTATTCAAGCTCTTGTTCATTTGATTTAAATGCTTTAATTGATATCCCGGTGTATCAACAAAAATATATTGTGTGTCTTTATCTGTAAAAATTCCAACTAATTGATAGCGAGTCGTTTGTGCTTTTCTGGAAGTAATGCTTAACTTTGAACCTACAAAATAATTAAGGAGTGTTGATTTGCCAACATTAGGTTGGCCAACAATTGCAATAGTACCGCAACGCGTATTTATTCTAGACGATTCCATAAAGGCTCTTCTCTATCGTAACCATTGCCTCTTTTGCTGCCTCTTGCTCAGCAATTTTTCTACTTCTACCGCCACCTTCCGCTTTTACATTAAATTTAGTAATTGCACATACGACTGTAAATAATTGATTATGTGCTTCCCCTTCTATATTAATAACTTCATAGACAGGCAATGCTACTTTTTGAGCCTGCAAGAATTCTTGTAATATAGTTTT
>JABHXS010000148.1 GCA_018657165.1 Nitrosomonadales bacterium | reverse complement strand
TTCCATCAAGCCTAATACCTCCTACATAAGTGGTGTCTCCTGAAATGACAATATCTTTGTCAATTAAAGTAGTAATGGCAACAAATCTTCTTTTTTTTCTAAGCATAGTAAATTACTTTTTTCTTTTTCCTAACATTTTCTCATAAAACATAATATCTTCCTTTAATTTATTATTGTTTTCTTTTAGCTCTTTATTGTCGGCTGACAATTTCTTCATAGAAATATCATTTTTTTCCAAATCTAACTTAATTTTTAAATTTTCATTATTTTTTTCATAATTTTGGTTTTGTAACTCAATTAATTGCCCATAAACTTTTGTAAATTTTCCACCATCGAGAAAATAATAAGTACTACCAGCCCCTAAAATTAGAAATAAAATAGAGAAAATTACATTAATAGGCCAATTTGCCCTTGTTTGAATGTATGGTTTTTTTCTAACCAAATAATGTGGTTTATTATTTTTTTTCATACTATTTTTTAATGTCTAAGGGTTTATCGGAATATGACTTATACCAGAAGTCTCAGGATAATCCATCATTATATTCATATTTTGAATTGCCTGACCCGCAGCCCCTTTCATGAGATTATCAATTACTGAGAAAATTATTAGTCTATTACTGTTTTCCTCTTTATGAAAAGATATTCTACAAAAATTTGACGCTCTCACTGACTTGGTATTTGGGCATACATCAGCATTCATTATGTCTACAAAAGGCTCGTTCACGTAAAAAGAATTAAAAATATCTTGCGCCTTAAAATCTTTAATGCATTCAACATATAAGGTTGCAAAAATACCTCTAACCATGGGTACCAAATGGGGAACGAACGTTAATGTTACGTTCTCTCCACAAACCTTAGTTAAATTTTCTTCTATTTCTGGAAGGTGTCTATGCCCGCCTATACCATATGCTTTAAAATCCTCCTCCGCCTCTGACATTAGGAGTTTTAATTCTGGGTTTTTTCCAGCGCCACTGATTCCGGATTTAGCATCGGCAATTATATTAGATGGATTAATTAGCTTTTTTTCAAGAAGAGGAATAAGTGCTAATTGAATTGCTGTTGGATAACATCCGGGGTTGGCTATTAGTTGTGATTTTTTAATGCTATCTCTATTGATTTCAGGCAGTCCGTAGACAGCTTCATCAATCAAATTTGGTGATTTATGTCTCATTCCATACCATTTTTCCCATACTGACTTATCTTTTATTCTAAAGTCAGCGGCTAAATCAATGACCTTTTTTCCTTTAGAAATAAGATCATCCGCATAATTCATCGCTATCCCATTTGGCGTAGCAAAAAATACTAAATCTACATTTTTAAGATCTGCATCTTCAGGAGACACAAATAAATTATCTAATATTCCTCTGAATGATGGATAAATTTCATCTACTCTTTTGCCTTTATCTTTTCTAGATGTAATTTGATAAATCTCAACATATGGATGGCTCAGAAGCAACCTTATAAGCTCAACCCCTGTATAGCCTGTCCCCCCAAATATACTTACTCTCAAATTTTTCTTCATATTTTTCTATTTTAATCTTTTATTTATAAAAACTATACCTAAAAAAAAAGCCGCTAAAGCGGCTCTTATTTTTTTGGTAAACATTATCTCTTCGAAAACTGTTTACGTCGTCTTGCTTTTCTAAGGCCCACTTTTTTTCGTTCAACTTCACGGTCATCACGAGTTACAAAACCTGCTTTCGAAAGTTCAGGTTTCAATGCTTCGTCATAATCAAGAAGTGCGCGTGTAATTCCATGTCTAACTGCTCCAGCCTGACCTGATTCACCACCACCTGTTACGTTAACCTTTATATCAAAGGCAGTTTGGTTTTCTGTTAATTCTAAAGGTTGTTTGAGAACCATTTGTGAAGTATGCCTAGAAAAATATTCTTCTACAGGCTTGTTATTAACAATGATAACTCCCTTACCAGGCTGAATAAAGACCCTAGCTATTGAGCTTTTTCTTCTGCCTGTCCCGTAATAATATTTACCTATCATAAACTATCCTATTTAATTGTTATCAGCTGTGGTTGCTGAGCTGAATGTTGATGGTCATTTCCCGCGTAGACCTTCATTTTTTTTATCATCGCATAACCCAAAGGGCCTTTTGGCAACATGCCTTTAACTGCTTTTTCCAACGCCCTACCTGGAAACCTTGCTTGAAGCTTTGTAAAATTTGTTGAATATAAGCCACCTGGGAAGCCTGTATGTCGGTGATAAATTTTATCTTCAGCTTTATTGCCAGTCACTTTTATTTGTTCTGCATTTATGACAACAATATAATCACCTGTATCAACATGGGGTGTGTAGATAGCTTTGTGTTTACCTCTTAGCCTGTGCGCTATGCCACTAGCTAGTCTTCCCAATATTGCATCTTTTGCGTCAACCAAGAGCCAGTCTCTTTTGACTTCATGGGATTTAGCAGAAACAGTTTTCATTCTCTTATTACCTTAATAAATTTAATTCAAGAGGCGAATTTTAGTCTATTTAGATGTTAATTGTCAATTTATTAGTGGTTTTTTCTATGATTGTGATAAAAAACCTACAAAAATCAAAAATCCAACATAATTATTTGATATAAAAGCATTAAAATTGGCAGTTGATTCTAATAAAATACATTTTTTCCAAACATTTAAAGCTATTGAAAAAGCAATAAAAAGAAAAATAAAATAGACAAAACTATAATTACTTAAAATTCCGATGAGAATGAGTACAGAAAAAGCTACTAAGTAGCAGCTTGCAATAATTTTCATGGTAGCTTTACCAAATGTTAGGGGCGCTGACTTAATTTTAATTTTCATATCATCTTTCATATCAGCAACAGCATAATGAGTGTCATATGCCAAAACCCAAAATGCATTAGCAACAAATAAAAGCCATGCCTCAAGTGTAATTTGACTTTGTACCGAAACAGAAACCATTAAAATACTAAAACCAAAAGTAATGCCTAGGAAAGCTTGTGGTATCGGTAAAAATCTTTTAGTAAATGGGTATAAAATAATAAGAATTAAAGCGATAGATGCTATTTTAATTGCATATATATTAAGTTGAAAAACTAATACCAAAGAAAAGATTACCAAAATTATAATTAAATAAAAAGCTTCGTGAATAGAAATTAATTTTAAAGCTAATGGGCGATTTTTTGTTCTAGAAACTTTAGCATCAATTTTTCTATCTACTAAGTCATTAATTGCACACCCTAATGATCTTGTTAAAATCACCCCTAAAACAAATATCCCTAAGACTCTCAGGTTCGGCACACCATTACTTAAAAGCCATAATGCCCATAAAGTTGGCCATAAAAGTAAAAAAATGCCTATTGGTTTATTTAGCCTGACAAGACTTATAAAAGAGAAAATTTTATTCACTTAAAACTATTAATATTTCTAAATAAAATTTCTGTTAAAAGAATTTTTTCTCCATTGCATTCAAAATTTGATCGCCTAGCTCCAATAACTTTTTCTGTTGCCATATTTTGTAAATTTAACTTTTTAGCTAATTTATGATTTGGTGATAAATGACTGAAAATAAAGTCTGAACGTGAAGTCTTTTTTTTAAAAACTATATTTGCCAATGGATTATCATTTAATTTTTTAACAATGCTAGTAAGTTGCCTTAAATTTTTCTTGAAAATAGTCCTTGCATAAATAATAGGTCTGTCATCAGCATAAATTAAAACCTCTCTTAAAAACAAACTTCCCGATCTGTTTGTTTTAAAAAAAAGTTTTTCATCATTAAAAATTTTATTTGGAAATTCCTTATTACGCTGTATTTTCAAATTAGCTTTATTCCTAATCTGCTTTGTAATAGAATTTTTAAAGGTAAGAAAGCCATAACTATTACCCTTTTGAATTCTTTTTTTCCAATTTATTCTCATACAGCTACTATCTCTTCAAAATTTCTTAACCAACGCTTCATATGTTCAGTAATACTTGAGTCTTCATTTTTTATTAAATAGTCAGCATCATTTCTAGCATTTTCTAAAATTGCTAAATCTCTGTTTAAGTCAGCAAACCGTAAAGTTGGAATCCCACTTTGCTTATACCCAAGAAGCTCCCCTGGCCCCCTTAATTTTAAATCTTCTTCTGCAATCTTAAATCCATCAATGTTTTCATAAATTATTTTTAATCTTTGCTTGGCAGAAGATGATAATTTATTTTTGTATAGCAATATACAAAAACTACTTTTTTCACCTCTGCCTATACGGCCTCTAAGCTGATGTAGTTGAGATAAACCTAGTCTCTCTGAATTCTCAATTATCATTAATGTTGCATTAGGAACATCTACGCCCACCTCAATCACTGAGGTAGCAACTAATATCTGTATCTCGTTCTGTTGAAATTTTTTCATTACTTCTTTTTTTTCATTTGCCTTCATTCTTCCGTGAATCAAACCTACCTTTTGATCTACAAAATATGTTACTAATTCTTTATAAGTTTCATTTACTGTTTCTAAATCTAAAAATTCGCTTTCCTCAATTAAAGGACATACCCAATAAACTTGATTATTTTTTTTACAATGTTCATCTATTACATTTAATAATTGTTTTCTTTTGTCATCTAAGTAAACCTTGGTAGTAATCGGCTTTCTCCCACCTGGTAATTCTTTTATAGTTGATACATCCATATGAGCAAAAAAGCTCATCGATAGCGTTCGTGGAATTGGGGTGGCACTCATCATCAGCTGGTGAGGCTCATATCCCTGCTTTTTTCTTAAATTATTTTTTAACATCATTCTTTGCTCAACACCAAATCGATGTTGTTCATCAATTATATACAACCCTAAGTTTTTAAAAGTAACTGATTCCTGAAATAAAGCATGAGTTCCGATTACAATATTAGCTATTCCCTTTTCTATATTTTGATAAACCTCAAATTTTGTCTTTTTTGACATGCTTCCAGTTAATAATAAAACTTGATATGACATATCTTTAAACCAATTCTTTATTTTTTCATAATGCTGTTCCGCTAGAATTTCAGTTGGTGCCATAAATGCGACTTGGAATCCTTCTTCCATACAATCAATTGCTGACATTGTTGCGACGACAGTTTTGCCACACCCAACATCCCCCTGTAAAAGCCTGTTCATTGGAAAGCCTTTTATAAAATCATTTTGTATTTCTTCTAAAACTGTTTTTTGTCCATCTGTTAATGTGAAATTTAATTGTTTTAAAAATAACTGTTGATTTAACTTAG
>JABHXS010000003.1 GCA_018657165.1 Nitrosomonadales bacterium | reverse complement strand
GATCACTTATCGCTGACACTTATTATAATGTCATCAGAAATAAAAGGTATTTAGAGGTTTTAGGCTCAACAAATAATCCTTTTAAATTAATATTAATATATTTAATCAAAATACAAGGAAGAAGTATTAGAGATTTATTACCCCTTATCAATAAAGATGATGGCTTATGGCTATCTAAAATTAAGGCAAATAAATTGGACAACCTAAGTCTTTCAGAAAAATTAAGTCTTCCTGAATGGCTATGGTTAAAGTTAGCCAGACAATATAAAGAATCGCTTGCAATGCAAATTGCAAATTCACTTTTATTACCAGCGCAACTTTGTTTAAGGGTTAATACTTTAAAGAGGAAAGGTAAAGAAGAAGTAATTGCTGAACTTAAGGGTTCATTTTGTGAGGTAAAAGATCAAATTTATGAAACTAAAATATCTCCTATCGGTGTTATCTTGCCTAGAGGTAGTTATATTCAAAAGCATCCACTCTTTTTAGAAGGGAATATAGAGGTCCAGGATGAAGGAAGCCAATTATTATCTTATTTAGTAAATCCAAAAAGAGGACAAATGGTTGCAGATTTTTGTGCAGGGGCTGGTGGCAAAACATTAGCAATGGCATCTATTATGAAAAATACAGGAAGGATTTATAGCTTTGATGTGTCCGGTAAAAGATTAGATAATCTAAAAATTAGATTAAAAAGGTCAGGCGCATCAAATATTTCAATGCAAAAGATTTCAAGTGAAAATGATAATAAAATTAAAAGATTAAAGGAAAAGTTTGATCGCGTACTAGTTGATGCTCCATGTACAGGCTTTGGTACTCTTCGAAGAAATCCAGATTTAAAATGGAAGCACTCTGAGAAATCTTTACTTGAATTAATTGCTAAACAAAAAAAAATTCTACAATCAGCTGCAAGATTATGCAAAAAAAAAGGTTTATTAATATATGCAACATGCAGTTTACTTGACGAGGAAAATGAGCAGCAAGTGGAAAATTTTTTATCAGAAAATTCAGATTTTAAACTCCTTGGAAAATCTGTAATACTAGAAAAGTATGGTTTAGTCCTAAGCGATGGAAAATATTTAAAGTTAAATCCATTTGAAAATGATACAGATGGTTTTTTTGGTGCGGTGATGGAGAGAGTTAAATAATGAAAAATGCAAACAAATATATCTTACTAGCAGCGCTTGCGGGAATTATAATGGGATTGGTTATAAAAAATTTACCCGACTCTTTGATACTTCAATATATTTCAGATATTTCTATTTTAGTTGGTAAAATTTTTATTACGGCCTTGAAAATGATTTTGGTTCCTTTGGTATTTTTTTCCATTGTAAATGGAATTTCAAATTTAGCATCTTCAAATAAAGCAGGCACCATTTGGCGTTCTACTCTTCTATATTTTGCAGGAACAATGTTTTTTGCAGTTTTTATCGCAATGTTAGCAATGAATTATTTTAAACCAGGCGTGGGTATTTCGATAGATGTTTGGCAGCTAAATGAGGTTGCTACCGCTGATGTTTTATCGCTGAAAGATTTTATTTATCAATTTATTTTAGGATTATTTGAAAATCCTTTTGCTTCGCTATCTGATGGGAAAATTTTACCCCTTATTGTTTTTTCTATCTTAATTGGTGTAACACTTAATGAGAAAAATAAAGCATTAAATTCGGCGAGAGATTTTTTCAGAAGTTTTTATGAAATAATTTTTAAAATTGTAAATTGGATTATGTTTATAGCTCCGTTTGGAATATTTGGTTTGTTGGTAAATATGGTTATAAGTCAAAACTTAACTATCTTTTCCCAACTTGGAATTTTCATGATGATTGTAATAGGAATAATTTTATTTCATGGAATTATATTTTTACCAACCCTCTTATTCTTATTTAATAGAATAAATATTTATTCATTATGGAAAGGGGGGAGGATTTCATTTATTTCTGCATTTGCAACAAGTTCTAGTAGCGCTACACTCCCCATTACACTAAAGGCATCTCAAGATAATTTTGGTGTATCAAAAGATGTCTCTAATTTTGTTTTACCGATAGGTGCTACTATGAACATGGATGGAACAGCAATGTACGAGGCAGCAGCAGCATTATTTATTGCAAATTTAGTGGGCCTAGATTTATCATTATCTCAACAGTTTATTTTATTTTTTATTGCTATGATTGCATCAATTGGAGCGCCTGGTATTCCAAGCGCGGGAATGGTCACTATGGCTATGGTTCTTCAAGTGTTAGGACTACCGTTGGAGGCTTTAGGTATCTTAATCCCTATGGATCGTTTGTTAGATACGTTCCGCACAACAGTCAATGTTGAAGGCGATTTAGTAGGAAGCTTAATTATTGATAAACTTATTAAGACTTAATTTTTTCTTTCTAAAAAATCTAATGATAATGAGTAGGCGGAAGGTATTACGATTAAGGTTAGCAATGTAGACGATAACATACCGCCTATCACAGCAATTGATAATGGCCCATTAGTTTCAGCCCCGGCTCCATAACCCATTGCTGCGGGCAAAAGAGCAAGAATAAGGGTTAGTGAAGTCATAAGAACAGGTCTTAATCTAATAGGGCAGGCCTCGAGTAACGCTTGATTTGTTTTCTTCCCTTTTGATTTAATTTGATTGGTCATATCTACCAGTAAAATTGAATTTTTAGCGACCAAGCCTATCAACAAAACCATACCAATCATGGAATATATATTAAGGCTATTTCCAGTAATCCATAGCAACATAACTCCGCCAATAATTGCAAGTGGTTGTGCAAGCATAACAATTAACGGCTGAAAAAAAGAGTTGAAGAGGCTCGATAGAACCATATATAAAAGAACGGTTGCTAAGGAGAAGGCAAAAATAATGTTGCTTGTGGTTTTTTCAAATTCTTTAGCTTGGCCTACAAGCTTTATAGAATATTCGCTAGGCAGAATTTCTTGACTAATATTGTTTACGGCCTTTACTGCCTCACCAAGTGAAATAGTTGGGTTTGCATAAAAGTTAGCTGAATATTGTAAATCTTGTCTACCCATGACGGCCGGCCCTAATGTCTCCGTGAAGCTTGCAATAGAATCAAGTCTAACTAGTTCGCCCGTATCACTTTTCAAGTTAATCATTTTAAGGTCGGATATTTCATCGATTAGCCCCCCCTTTGCTTTCATTCTGATGTCATATCTTTGGCCATCTCCTGGATCGTCATTAAATCGAGCTACATCTAAACCATTACTGAATACTGAAATTGCATTTGCAATATTTGAAGCACTGATGCCAAAACTTGCAGCCCTTTCTCTATCAATTTTAAGGTTCATCTG
>JABHXS010000119.1 GCA_018657165.1 Nitrosomonadales bacterium | reverse complement strand
ATGAACTATAACTATGTCGCAGCCAGATATGGAACTGATCTCACATTAATCAGCGAACCAAATTCATCGGCTGATGATGGCGCAATAAGTGTTGAAGATGGGGATTATCTCCCTAACATTCCAAAGCATAGCTTCAAAGTTAGGGCTAGGTACCAACCTGAGGCTACCTGGTATTTAGGGGCAACATTAACGGCCTTCAGTTCATCTTACATGATGGGTAATGAAAACCAGGAAAATGATTCGTCTGTAAATGGGTTACAAAGCGAAGTTCCTGGCTACGCCATTATTAACTTAGATTCAGAATATAATTTTTCAAAATCATTTGAAGGGTTAAGGGTGTTCGCTAAGGTTACCAACCTACTCGATAATAAATATTATACAGGTGGTCGTCTTGCAGAGACAAGAGTCCAGGCTGATCGTTCATTTGGGGCTGCAACAGATACTGCTTCACTTATTGGCGGCTCTCCAAGAGCGGCGTGGGTGGGTGTACGCTACGAATTTTAATAAGATAAATATAAAATGTTAAAAAGGGCTATAAGCCCTTTTTTATTAACATCAGGTGTATATTAATATTTTTAATGCGTTATTTAAATAACATGAGCCTTAAAACCAAACTTCTCATTTATATTAATTCCTTGTTGCTGATCACAACATTGATTGGCCTGATCATTATTATGGTGGTCACTCAAAAGAATGTTAGAGAAGAAGTTTTATCCACAATGTCTCTTGCTGAATTTGCGATTGAACAGGGGGTGAAAAAAAATCCTGATTTTTACCTATTCCAAAGAAAAAATAATGAATTAGGGATTTCAGAATTATCGGAAATTCGTCATTTAAGGATCCAATTCTTTAATAAGGATGATATTTTACTTGAGGAGACAGTAAACACTGTTGATGAAATCAAACCTCCACCCTATTGGTTTATTTACTTTATTGAACAGCTCACGCAAGAAATTTTTTTTTCAAAGATAAATATTGAGCAAAGGGGGGAGTTAGTGGGTTATATTTTAATTAAACCTGAACCCATTTATGAGTATGCAGAAATATGGCAACAAATTAAGGTAGGTTTATGGGTTATAGGTACCTTCCTGATTCTTATAAATGTGATAGTTTTGATTCTTTTTTCTCATATGATAAGACCAATAAATAAAATTATTGAAGGATTTGAGAAGTTAGAATCTGGAAATTTCAAGTCAAAAATTAAGAAATCAAATATTCTTGAGCTCGATATTATTGGTAAGAAATTTAATAGCATGATTGACAACCTTAGGCAAAGTAACAACAAGATTCATAAACTGAGCCAGAAATTAATTAATGTTCAAGAGCAAGAAAAAAGTGAATTAGCTAGAGACCTTCATGATGAACTTGGACAATCTTTGACGGCACTTCAAGCAGAGGCAGCCTCAATTTCAAAATCAACAAAAAAAACATCACGCGATGAAGCTATTTTTAATGTAATAAAATTATCAAAAAATATGATGTTTTCAACAAGGGAAATTATAAAAAAACTTAATTTGGGGTTGATTGAAGAACTAGGGTTTAAATCTGCTTTAGTTGAGTTATTTGAAAACTGGAAAAGACGATTTAAAGGTGTTAACTTCGAATATAAAATTGATGATAAGGCCTTAAAAAAAATAACAAAACATAAAACAGCACATCTATATCGTATTTTTCAAGAAGCACTAACAAATATTGCTAAGCACTCAACACCTAAGCATATTAAGGTAAGTATAAAGTCTTTAGAAGCGAAAGGTAAAATTAGAATCTTGATAAGCAATGATGGCATTAAGAGTGAATTGGCTAATCAAGATGGGCTTGGTTTGGTGAGCATTGCTGAGCGTGTAAATCAAATGCATGGAAGCTTAGAAATTATTAAAAATAAATATTTTAAAATAATCATCAATATGAGCTAGCTTAATGACTGATTTATTAATAGTAGATGATCATGAAATAGTTAGAGCGGGCATCAGAAGGCTTGTTGAAAATAACTCAAAATTAAATATTGTTGCTGATTTAGGTACGGGAGAAGAGGCATATCAATTTTTACAAAAAAACACAGTTGATCTAGTTATTATGGATGTTTCTATGCCAGGGAAAGGGGGCATAGAGACAACAAGCCGAATAAAAAAAAGATTTCCAAAGTTGAAAGTTTTAATGCTTTCGATGCATGATAATTCAATGATTATTGATAAGGCAATGAATGCCGGCGCTAATGGTTATATTTTAAAGAATGATCTCTCAGATGACTTACTTGATGCTATTGAAAAAGTTATGAACAATGAGATTATTATTTCAGCGTCAGTTGATAGAAATGAGTTTAAGAAATCAAAAATTAAAGACTTAAATAATAAGGAGTTTGAAATTTTTAAATCTATAGCTTCTGGAGAGGATCTATTATCAATCGCTAAAAAACTAAATATCAGTTATAAAACAGTGGCAAACTATCAAACATCAATTAAACAAAAATTAAGCATCAAAAACACTCTCGATTTTTATAATCTAGCCAAAGAAAATAAAGTTCTATAATTAAATAATCTTTTAAAAATCTATTGTTATAATTGAGATAATCTTCTTTGGACTAGTTTATGAATATCGGAACACCATTAAGTTCTTTTGCTACAAAAGTCATGTTACTAGGGGCAGGGGAATTAGGTAAGGAAGTAATTATTTCATTCCAAAGACTCGGTGTTGAGGTTATTGCGGTAGACCGATATCAAAATGCACCAGGCCATCAAGTGGCACATCGTTCTTATGTAATCGATATGACTAATGAGAGCGAGTTACGAAAAATTATTCTAAAAGAAAACCCCGATTATATTGTTCCAGAGATTGAAGCAATTAATACAGATTTATTATCGGAAGTAGATAGAGCGGGCCACGCTAAGGTTATTCCTAGTTTAAAGGCTGTTCAATTAACGATGAATCGAGAAGGTATTCGTAAGCTTGCCTCTGAGGAGTTAGGCTTACCAACTTCAAACTATGGTTTTGCAAGAAGTCTTGTGGAGCTTAAAGAATTAATCCTAGATGAAATTAATTTCCCATGCTTTGTTAAGCCAACTATGTCCTCATCAGGTAAAGGCCAATCTTTAGTTAAAACTGAAAGTGAAATCGAGTCTGCATGGAATTTTGCTGCAAGTGGGGGCAGGGTAGATCAGGGCGTCGTAATTGCTGAGAGTTTGGTTGATTTTGATTATGAGATTACATTACTGACTGTGAGATCTAAAGACTCGAGCGGAAATATTTGTACTAAATTTTGTGATCCGATAGGGCATCGCCAAGAAAATGGGGATTATATAGAAAGTTTTCAACCACAACCCATGACCGATATAGCTTTAGAGAAATCTAAGAAAATAGCGCGATTGATAACCAATGCCTTAGGTGGCCTCGGTATTTTTGGTGTTGAGTTATTTATTAAACAAAACGATGTATGGTTTTCTGAGGTGAGTCCAAGGCCTCATGATACTGGAATGGTCACAATGGCAACTCAAAAACAATCTGAATTTGAATTGCATGCTAAAGCAATCCTCGGCTTGCCAGTAGATACATCACTTTTAAATCCAG
Organism: Nitrosomonadales bacterium; assembly: GCA_018657165.1. Taxonomy (GTDB): domain Bacteria; phylum Pseudomonadota; class Gammaproteobacteria; order Burkholderiales; family Methylophilaceae; genus BACL14. The sequence continues at coordinate 229 of JABHXS010000119.1, read as the reverse complement.
GTGCGAGTAAAGTTATTTACGGTAATCATGATGCAGATCAAATCTATTTTGAAGGTATAGATCAAGCCCTTCAATTTCCTGGCGTAGATATAAGGTTATTTGGCAAACCAAAGTCATTCAAGAAAAGAAGAATGGGCGTCATATTAGCATCATCAGATACTATGGAAGTCGCTATTGATAATGTGAAAAAAGCTTCCTTAAAAATTAGTACAAAACTTTAAAGAGAATT
>JABHXS010000033.1 GCA_018657165.1 Nitrosomonadales bacterium | reverse complement strand
TTGTTTTATAAGGGATGAGAGTAAGAATTCTCTTGAAATTGAAGAAATAATTAAATTACATCCTGATGTAGTTATTTATTATTTGAAAAATGGGTTATTTTGTGAACTCTCAGATTTAAAATCCTCAAATGGATTAATAGCTATAGTAAATGTACCCATAGAGACTGATTCGGCAATAAAGAAAGGATTGAATTTATTTATTGATGGCATTCAAGACCCAGGTAATTTAGGCAGTATTCTTAGAACTGCTGAAGCTGCTGGAATAAATGCGGTATATCTATCAAAAAAATCAGCCGAACTATGGTCACCAAAAACACTCAGAGGAAGCCAAGGAGCCCAAGTTAACCTAAAGTGTTACGAAGGTCAGGATTTAGTGGCATTATGCGACCAAGTTAGCATACCTATTTATTCTTTAAGTATTTGCGGCGAGTCAATTTATGATGATGATTTACCCAGAAATTTAGTGTTAATTTTGGGTAGTGAAGGAGGGGGTATAAATGCAGATTTAATTTCAAAATCTACTAAATCTATCTCGATACCAATGAAAGGGTTTGTAGAGTCCTTGAATGTTGGGGCTGCAGCAGGCATATTTATTTATGAGCACTTTAGAAAATTTCAATTGAATGTAAAGCCCTAACCTTAGAAATTGTCCAGTTATTTATTGCAGACTCTATAATTTCATCAAGATTCATTTGAGAGGCATTTTTAGAGATAGGTTGATTTAAAAACCTTAAGGCTTTGACCCAAACATCTTTCTGATTACCCTTTATTAAAATCTTATCATCATTGCTTTTGCTAATCTTTTTTTTGTCGATGGTTGCAATCGGTATATGTGAAAATTTTGGAATATTAAAATCTAACAGATTTTGTAAATAAACTTGCCGTGGAGTTGATGTGAGAAGGTCAGCACCTCTAACAATATTTGTTACATTATCTAACTTGTTATCAATACTAATGGCAAATTGATATGAAAATTGTCCATCATTTCTTTTTATTATGAAGTCACCTATCTCTTTTGATAAATTTTGACTAATTAACCCCTGAATTTGATCCTCAATAACCACGAGAAATTCGTTTACAATTATTCGAGTTGCAAATGAATCAAGATTCCTAAGAGATTTTTTTTTACAAAATCCTGGATAAATCTGCCCATCGACACCAAGCTTAGAATTATTAATAAGATACCTTCTTGAACAGTTGCACTTATATGTTTGATTTATTTTTAATAGTTTTTCAAAATAGAATTCATATGCTTCAAGGCGTTGGCTTTGGTATGACTCTGTGGAATCCCAAAATAAATTTAAACTTTCTAATGTTTTTAAGATTGATTGAACAGAATTTGTTATCACCCTTGGTCTATCTAAGTCATCTATTTTTAGTAGCCATTTTCCATTATTTTTTCTGGCATCAAGAAAACTTGCAATCGCCGTAACCAAAGATCCAAAGTGCAAGTCTCCCGAAGGGGTTGGTGCGAAACGACCTATATACATTATAAACCGCTAGGGTATGGCGGCACATACCAGTGGATAAGCTTATTACCAACAAGCGTAAGCTGGCAGTGTAATCTGTCGTCAGTATTACTGCTCACATTGAAAAAATATATTCTTTTTATTGAAGGCCAATTTGATGAAGAGCGAACTAAACTCATTTTATTACAATGAACTGTGTCATCAAGTAACTGAAGATTTAAGTTACTGGCAAGTCGCTTCCCTTCAAGGATAGCTAATTCTCTTTTTGAGATAATGTCATACCATAACCAAACAGCAGAAAGAATGAGAAATAAAATAATAAATTCAGACATGAATATGAAAATGCTCTTTATTTTTAATTTATATATATTATATTTGCACCAAATTAATGCAAATAATTAGTATTCGATACTTTATTAGATCCTATAATTATCATTTTATAGAAAATTTTGATTTCCTATATTAAAATTTCATTAAATACACACAATATAGAAAATGAGTTAAATATGGGTAATTTAGTTAATCAAGCTGATGTTTTATTTGTTCTGCTGGGTGCAATTATGGTTCTTGCTATGCATGCAGGGTTTGCTTTTTTAGAGGTAGGAACGGTAAGAGAAAAAAATCAGGTCAATG
>JABHXS010000167.1 GCA_018657165.1 Nitrosomonadales bacterium | reverse complement strand
CGTAAGGTTCAACAGTTCATTTAATACAAAAAGTATAGATTCTTTTCTAATTATCTCTCTTGTCCCCTTAAAGCTTGCTTTATGCTCTAAAATTATCTCATTTTGATCCGCTACGGAAAAAAAAACGGTTCCCACAGGCTTATTTAATGCCCCCCCTTCAGGACCAGCAATACCCGTGATACTTATACTTAAATTTGCTTTACTGTTTTTTAATGCCCCTACAGACATCTCATTAGCAATCTCTTGACTAACAGCTCCAAAATTTTCTAGAGTCTTTTTGCTCACACCTAATATATCTATTTTCGCATTATTGCTATAAGTAACAAAGCCTCTATCAAACCATTTTGAGCTCCCAGACACTTCGGTAAACATTGCAGATAAAAGTCCACCTGTACATGACTCAGCTGTAACTAAAAGAATTTTTTTTCGTATACATTGCTCCCCTAGTGCCCGTGTGAGCGTTACATGTTCTTCAGAGAACATATTGAATAAGAACAATCATTATTAAAGCAGAGTAAATGGCAGCCGCTATATCATCAATCATTATGCCAAAGCCACCATCAAATTTTTGCTCGAGTATATTAATTGGGAATGGTTTAAAGATATCAAAAAATCTAAACAATAAGAAACAAACAAATAATTCAATCATGTCAGGTTTGAAATAAATTAAAAGGGCAAGAAATGCAACAATTTCATCAATGACAATGCATGAGGGGTCTTTAATTTTTATAATAAGACAGGTTTTATTTGATACATAAATGCCAATAAAAAAAAGAGTGATTACAAAAAAATAATCATAATACTGAGGGAGGAGTTGAGAAAAATAAAACAAAGGTATTGCAACTAATGTACCAAAAGTTCCAGGCGCTACATTTGATAAGCCTGACCCAAAACCCAATGCTATAAATGTTGACTCATTTTTAAAAAGTAATTTAATTTTTTTCAAAGTGAATATAACCCTTTTTTAATTTAATTGTTTTATCATTATTACTTAGGTGCAGCTTTTTATCTTTGGTAATAATACCTACCCTTGAAAGCTCTAAATTATTTTTTTGGAGTAATTTTTCGATCTTAGACCTCATTTTTTTTGGGGCGGTTAATATTGTTTGATAGTCATCACCACCATAAAGTGCTAAATCTTCTTTTTCTGTTTTTCTTATCCATTTATTCATTGGAACATCTTTTAAAAAAATATGGGCACCCACCTTAGAAGCAATTAAAATATGATTTAGGTCTGAAATAAAGCCATCTGAAACATCTATAGCTGCATTACAAAAAGGTTTTATTTTTTCAATAATAAGCATATTTGGTTTTGGTTTTTCTAAGGCATTGATTGATTTTTTCGTTATTGTACTGGGAGCATTTATTTTTTTTTGAATTATTTTTAACCCTAAAGCGGCTAGCCCAAGTTCACCAGTTACCCAAATATCGTCACCAATTTTTGCATTAGACCTTAGTAAAATATTTTTTTTATTTACATCGCCTAAAATAGTAACATTGATTGTTAAAGGTCCTTTTGTGGTATCTCCACCTATTAGCTCAACATTGTATTTTTTGCCACATTCAAAGAAGCCTTTCGAAAATTTTTTTAGCCAATCACTATTTGATTTTGGCAGAGCTATTGAAAGTAATGCAAACATTGGTGAAGCTCCCATTGCTAAAAGATCAGAAACATTTACTGCCATTGCTTTCCATCCAAGTTTATATGGATCTGTGTTTGGCATAAAATGAACTTTTTCATTAAGCATATCTGTCGAAATCGCCCAAAAAGTTTTGCCATCTTTTTCAATTAATGCAGCATCATCTCCTATACCTTTATGTGCTTTGATAGCCTTCTTGTTAAAGAACTTTTCTATAATTTCAAATTCTGTCTTCATTTTATTTCTTTTTAGGTCTGAAAGATTTTACAATTTCTTCATTTGTTTCAATGAATGGGCCACCAATTAGATCTAAACAATAAGGTATTGCTGAAAAGATACCATGCGTTTTCACTTTATTTTGGTCATCTTTTAACCCCTCTAACGTCTCAACAATGGCTTTAGGCTGTCCTGGAAGATTTACGATCAGTGTATTTTTTCTAATAACTGCCACTTGCCTTGACAAGATCGCTGTAGGAACAAAATTTAAACTAATTTGACGCATTTGTTCACCAAATCCAGGCATTTCTTTCTCACCAACAGATAAAGTTGCTTCAGGCGTTATATCTCTTTTAGTAGGGCCTGTACCGCCTGTTGTTAATATTAAAGAACATTCTTTGTGATCACAGAAATCAATTAAAGTATTCTTAATCTTAGAAAGCTCATCTGGGATCACAATCGATTCAGTTTGGAAATCATTTTTTAGAGTTTTTTTTAGCCAAGATTCTAATTCAGGTATACCTTTATCCTTATAGATTCCAGCAGAGGCGCGATCACTAATTGATATTAATCCAATTTTAATGAATTTTTGTTCCATAAGTATGTCAGTTTAGATAATTAAAATATAATATTATCATTACCAAGGAACCCACATGTACAAATCATATTTAAACATCATCCTCTCGGCGGCTTTTCTCATATCTACAAATATTTTTGCTGAAGAAAACCTATTCAAAAAAAATTATGTAACACAAAGTCCTGAGGGATTTAAGTCATTTGAACAAAACCCAGAGACAAAGATAATGAGAGGCTGGGATAAAGATACTGATAACGTGATGATGCTTGAGAATGGATATGATTTGATGGGGTTCTCTGGATTTGTTAGTACCAATTTACCACCAAGTTTTGCTCTAGAGTATGGGAAAGAAATTAAATCAGATTTCATATTAATTTATGATCGACAAATTAATGAGGGAAGAAGAGCTTCTAAATTTAAACAGGCGAGAAGAAAGGCAGTAGAAGAAAAAAGGATAAAAGATTTCGGTAAGGTGACAGAAATAGAAATTACCAAGGAAGACTTAGCTGATCCAAATGTAATGTATGACTTTTATGCCTCTTATTGGGCGAAACTTCCTAAACCAACTTTTGGCACTCATTTTATTGAGCTTGGCCAAGGTGAAAATAGAGAAAATGCCGAAGGCATTCAAGTAATAGCTGTAATCAAAGATTCTGCTGCAGACAAAGCAGGCATTCTTAGAAGTGACAGAATTATCTCTATAAATGGCCAGAAAATTTCAACGCCTGATGAGCTTATTTCCTTAATTAGAGAAAATAAAGGGTCTGAAATTAATGTTGGCTATATAAGAAATGGAAAAGCTGCTGAAGCGGTGGCTAGTATCTAAACTATTCTAAAATTTCTTTAATGTACTGAAAAAGCTCTCTTTGATGTTTTCTGGAACTACTTTTTTTAATTTCTTTTTGAGAATTGAGTATAAGATTTCTTAATTTTTGTATATCTATGTCTGGGGATAAATTCACTAAATCTGTAAGATTTGAGATATCGTCTATTAGTCTGTCTCTCCAATTTTCTACTTGATGAAATTTTCTAATTTCACTTTGAGACTCAAACTTTAAATGATCGACAAATTGTTGTGCTTTGGAAAGGTCTATCTCTCTCAGTAGTTTTGCTAAATACAGGCCTTGTCTTTTTTGAGCAGAGATTTTTTTTATTCTTTTAAGTTCTTTTATTGCCTCGATTACATTTTCAGGAAGCTCAATCTGGCTTATTTGTTTATCAGTCAAAGCCACTAAGACTTTTCCAAACTCATAAACATCTTTTGCCTGATTTTTCAGCGCTGTTTTACTTATTAAATCATCCGTTATGTCTATCATAAAAAATTTTATACCAAATTTTGATTTTGATTATGTATCATATCACTTTAATTATTCTCAAATATTGAATGATAAAAATACTTAATTATGCTCAGGCAGATTTATACGAGCTAGCGGAATCCGTAAATAAACAAGCTAGAGCTAAAGGTGCTTCTGAATCAGATGTTGAAATTGATATTGATTCTGGAACCTCCGTTTCAGTAAGAATGAAAAAACTTGAATCAGTTTCTTTAAATAATGATAAAAGCTTGTCAATTACAGTGTACTTCGGAAAAAAAAGGGGGGTGGCGACAACTTCTGATTTTAGTAAAGATGCAATTACATCTTGCATAGAGGCTGCTTGCGATATCGCTAAATTCACTGGTGAAGATAAAGCATTTGGTCTAGCAAGTTCAGCGTTATTCCCTAAGAAAAAGATAGAGCTTGATTTATATCACCCTTTTGAAGAGTCTCAAGACTCTATGATCACTAAAGCGCTAACAGCTGAAAAAGCTGCCTTAGGGTTTGATAAAAGAGTAAGCAATTCAGAGGGGGCGAACTTTAGCACCTCTAATAATTTATTTGTTCAGGCAAATTCAAATGGATTTATTGGAGGGTTTCCATCCTCACGTCACATTATTAGCTGTTCTGTTATCGCCAAGGATAACTCTGGCATGCAAAGAGATTATAGTTATAGCAATGCTCGTAAAATTTCTAATTTGAAAGCTTTGAAAGAGGTCGGTGAGGACTCAGCCAAAAGAGCCCTAATGCGTTTAATGCCCAAGCCTATTAAAACAGGTCGGTACCCAGTCATTTTTGAATCACGGGTAGCCACTTCATTGCTCTCATCGATAGTATCGGCTTCGTCCGGTACAAATCAATATCGAAAAACATCCTTTTTATTAAATTCACTTAATAAAAAAATTGCCTCAGAGAGCCTGACTGTCCATGAGGATCCCTACTTAAAACATGGCAATGCCACAACATATTTTGATGGAGATGGGGTTCATGTAAAACCTAGAATCGTTATTGATAAGGGCTATTTAAAAGGCTACTTTTTATCCTCATATAGCGCCAGAAGATTAAAAATGGAAACAACAGGTAATGCTGGAGGGGCACATAACCTAATAGTCAATTCATCAAGCCTTACTTTTGAAAGATTATTAAAAAAGATGGGAAGAGGTTTGGTAGTCACGGAGTTACTTGGGCAGGGCTTAAACATGGTGACCGGTGATTACTCAAGAGGCGTTGCTGGTTTTTGGGTAGAGAACGGCGCTATAGTTCACCCAGTTGAAGAAATAACTATTGCTGGAAATATGAAAGATATGTTATTAAATATTTCAAATATCGGAAATGACACATACATAAATAGCTCTCAATACATTGGCTCTGTATTAATAGATGATATGACTATTGCTTCTGGTAATTAAATAAAACTTTATAAGGAAGAGACGAGGTGAGATGCCAGAGGTCGTTGACTTGTTTTATTAAACTCATCAGAACCTGAATCTTTAAAATGTGATATTGAATCACTTTCAGTATTTTGATTTTCGTTCGCTGAAGCATCAATAACTTTATCTGTTGTGAAATCAAACGAATCATCTTCAGATAAATAATCTAAGTACTCATCATAATCAATTTGTTTTTTGCCTGCTATCTGAGCCTCTCTTATTTGAAGCCATGAATCTCGTTGGAAAGCATACGGATCAATAGCTGCATCATCCATTAAGTTTGTTGCATCTAAAAGTTGAGCTCTGGTAGTAATGACTTTACCTACGTACAACACGTTTCTTAAGCGCACATTATCTATATAACCAATAGGATCAATGAACAAACCATCAACCACTAAACCAGTACCATCTCTGAAAGTAGAGGGACCAAATAGTGGTAGGACTAAGTATGCACTGTCACGCCATCCATAATGAGCAAGCGTTGTTCCAAAATCTTCTCTGTTACGCTCAGTGTAATTATTTACATTGGTTGAGGATACATCAACGAAGCCAAGCAAACCTACTGTTGAGTTTACGATTACTCTGCCTGTATCTGTAATCCCTTGCTCTATATTTAGCTGTAAAAAACTATTAACCGCAGTTATAAAGTCTGTAATATTGTTGTAAAAATTATTAACACCTTTTTTGGCTACATCAGGTGTAACATAGTTATAACCCATTGCTATAGGTTTAAGAATTGCTCCGTCAAGGGTGTCATTAAAAGTATAAACACCACGGTTAAAGCCTTCATAGGGGTCTTTAGGATTTTCTTCTGCACTAACAATGCTAGACAAAAACACTAGCGCCATTAGAAAATATTTTAAGTAATTTTTTATAGTCATATTCTTATATTATCGCATATATGTTGTTTTTAGGGGGCATTTAAAAAGTAGTTTTAAGTACTTTTGACTAGGCTTTAAGATAAAGTGTAGTTAAAAAACAACAAATCACTTACAGTTTTATATATATAAGTTTTTGACTAATGCCTAAGGTCCCTTCTTAGCCAAATTATGTTGGTCCAACTTATTCTATTCTCGATGATAGGGGTGGTTATTAAGGATGGAGAAAGCTCTAAAAATTTGCTCGATTAAGATTAATTTAACTGTATGGTGAGGCAGTGTCATTTTTGATAGGGATATATTTTCAATACTTTCTTTTAGTAGTTGGCTGTCGAGCCCATCTGCCCCCCCAATGACAAAGGTAATTGTAGGAAAATTTTGAAGCCAATTTTGTAATTTTGATGAAAAATTTAATGAAGAAAAAGAAGTGCCTCGCTCATCAAGACATATATAGCCTGCCCCCTTGATGTGAGCCTTAATTCGCTGGGCCTCTTCTTTTTTTTTATTCTCAATTGAGCTAAATTTTTTTTCAGACTTAATTTCTACCCACTCAAGCTTTGTAAAATTTGGAAATTTTTTTATATAGCTTTTTATACCATCTTGTAACCAAATATCAGGTTTATTGCCTACGGTAATGATTCTAATTTTCAAGCTAATTCAAATCCATTATATTAACTTGACCATAATTCCTCAAGATTGAAATATGCACGAGTGGTAGGCGTCATTATATGGACAACGATATCTCCCAGATCTACCAATACCCAATCACCTTCAGTTTCTCCTTCGATCCCAATAACATCAACACCTAAAGCATTCATTTTATCTTTTATATTTCTTGCGAGGGCTTTTGTTTGTCTTGTTGATGATGCGCTTGCAATTATCATGAAATCACTGATTGATGTTAATTCTTTGACATTCAGCGAGACTATATCAAAAGCTTTGATATCCTCTAAAGCAGAAATGACTTGTTTTTTTATACTTAAAGTTGAAACCAAATTTAAGCTGCTTGAATTGCAATCGAATTTTTTGTAATAGTCATTTTATTTGATTCGTCTAAATAGACTAAAGTAGGGTGATAAGTTTTTAGTTCAGACTCATTATAATTTGCATATGTCGCAATGATTAATTTATCTCCTGGGCTGGCCTTATGTGCTGCTGCCCCATTAATTGAAATAATTCCTGAATCTTTTTCGGCTCTAATTGCGTAGGTAACAAACCTTTCCCCGTTTGTAATATTGTAAATAGAAATTTGCTCATATTCATTTATATCAGCAGCTTTTAAAAGGGATGAATCAATGGCACATGATCCTTCATATTCTAATTCAGAATGCGATACAGTCGCTCTATGAAGTTTTGATTTGAGCATAGTTCTTTGCATAATTATCTTAAAATTTCTAATATAGGTTTAAATCGTGACATTATAGACATTTAGTATCATCTGTGCAAAATTCTATATTATCAATTAGTCTCACATCCTCAAAATAGGCCGCACCTAAAATAACCAGATTTTTATCATTTGTCGTGGGTTTTAATAAATCAGTTTGACGTCTTATTTCAACATAATCGACGTGCCAGCCAAGCGATGTTAGTTTTTTAATAGCTGATAACTCAGCTTGGTTTATATTGTTTGTTTTTTTTAGATCTTTTATTGTGTCTTTTAAAGTTTTATAAAGTGTCGAGGCTGTAACTTTTGATTGGGGTCTTAATAAATTATTCCTTGAGCTTAAGGCAAGCGAATTATCTTCTCTTACTGTTTCAATTGGATGTAAGGTAATTTTATATCTTTTATCCAAGATAAATTTTTTTATGAGCATGAGTTGTTGGTAATCTTTTTTTCCAAAGAAAACATGATCTGGTTTAAAAAGATCAAATAGTTTTTCTATGACAGTTATTACCCCTTCAAAATGCCCTGCCCTTTTTGCTCCGCATAATTGAGTAGCCAGTGATGGTAATTTATAGTTAAGTAATGGTTTTGATGGATACATTTCCTTATCTGTTGGATTGAATAGTATGTCTATACCTAGATCTCTAAGAATACTTATGTCTCTTGATAGGGTTCTAGGGTAATTCTTTAAATCATTTTTTGAATTAAATTGTATGGGATTTACAAAAATGCTGACGATAATTTTATCTGCATAGTTTTTAGCATGCTCAATTAAGGAAATATGTCCATCATGTAAGTTCCCCATGGTAGGAATTAATGCTAATTTTTTTTTATCAGCCAATGCTACTCTTACTTCATTTTGAGTTTGTAAAATAATCATTTAGATTTTTTTGTTTTTTTTATAAAGTCTTGTAGGGATTTAAAATTAAAGTTTGTGTAAATCTCATTATTTTCTTTTTTTGGATCATGAATATCAGAAATTTTTAAGCCAAGTAAATCATATAAAATTTCTACTTTTCCTGTACATTTATTCGAAGATTTATATGAAATAGTTGGTATGTCTAATTCAGTTGTTATTACTTGGTCAATTTTTTCATTTAGCATTGATAAAACAATCATAGAAATACCAGCATTTCTAAGTATTTTGGCTTCATTTAATAGATCTTCTGGCTCAAATTTAAACTCTGAAATAGTTTTTGTTTGCGGGGTAAATCCAATATGGCCACAAACAAATATTTTTTCTTTGGTAAGGTGCTCTACAATATCTACAATCTCCTTTCCACCCTCCACCTTAACCATGCTGGCTCCAGCCTCAATAATTTTATTAGCATTTGTTAATGCAGACGATTTATTATCAAATGAGTTTATCGGCATGTCGGCAATAATGGGTAAACTTTTTGCACCACTTCGAACTGCTTGGGTGTGATATAAAATTTCGTTCATTGTGACATTTAATGTATTTCTATCCCCTTTTATTCTAGTTCCTAATGAGTCCCCAACAAGCAATGCATCCACCTCTGTATCACTAAGTATTGATGCAAATGAAGCATCGTAACAGGTGATTATTGCAATTTTTTCTTTTTTAAGAAGGTCCATTAATTTGTTCATGTTAGTTAAATTAACCTAGGATTAAAGTACTCTCGTATGCTTGTAATTTGTAAGATTCTTTCAATCATCATGTTTAGAGCAGAGCTATCCTCTAATAAATCAATATTTTCATTATTTACAATTAAGACATTTGATTTATGTTGATTATGGAAATAGCTACTGTAAGAGGCTGCTATCTTTTCAAGGTATTCCGTGGAAATATGCTGTTCATAATTAATATTTCTTTTTTCAACTCTTTTTCTTAGAAGATCTACGGGTGTTTGGAGGTAAATTACTAAGTCAGGAACGGGTGCTTTAAGTTGTAGGTGTCGATATATTTGTTGATAAAGTTTAAATTCCTCATCATCTAAATTTAGCCTTGCAAAGATTGGGTCTTTTTGTAAGAAGAAGTCAGCTACAACGCCATTTCTAAAAAAATCTTTTTGCTTAAGCTCATCTAATTGATTAGCTCTTTGAAAAAGAAAGAAAAGTTGTGTGGGAAGTGAATAATGTTTCATGTCCTCATAAAATTTTGGCAAAAAAGGATTTCTCTCAGCCCGTTCATTAAAAATTGTTGCACGATGTTGGTTTGCTAGAAGACCTGCAAGTGTTGATTTGCCACATCCAACAGGGCCTTCAATCACAATATAAGGGTATTTATCAAATATATTCATTTTAGACTTTAATGACCCCTTGATCAGAAAGCGATTTTGAGATGTCTTTTATGGGGCCTATACCAGGGACACACAATCCATGGTTAATTTCTAAGAGAGGAATAATCACAAATTGTCTTAGGTGCATTCTGGGGTGGGGGATAGTCAATTCTTTTGTTTTTATAATTAAGTTATCAATCAACAAAATATCAAGGTCTAATGTACGTGGTTCATTCAATTCAATTCTTATTCTACCAGCTTGTGTTTCTATATCCTGCAATGCAGTATGTAATTTTTCCGGAGATATAATCCCCTCTACTTTAAGTACGGCATTGATAAAATCAGGCTGATTAGTCTTACCAATGGGTTTTGTTTGGTATAAAGAAGATATGAGTGAAATATTGAGCCCTTCAATTTTACCAATTAACTTAACTGCATTATGAATTTGCTGCCTAGGTTTTTCTAAGTTACTTCCAAGTGCAATATAAATATCAGACATTATTTTATTTTATTAATTAGTTTTTTTCGAGCTACATCATCAGTTTCAACGAACTTTCTCCACCATTCGCTCAAATTTTTATTAAATTGACCGCTTTCTGAACGAATCAGCATAAAGTCATACGCAGCTCTAAATCTAGGGTGTGAAAAAAGTCGATATACCTTTTTTTGCGATAAATTTTCAAACCGAATTTGAAGTCTCCATATTTCTGACATGGCGATTAGAAATCGTTTTTGGATAGGAAAAATTTTATTTTGTTTGGAAATTACTTTTTCAATGGCGTCATTTAAAGCGAGTGAGCTATGTGGGTATTTTATTTCATTTTTTTTCCATAATTGAAAAACATCTTGCCATAAAAATACAGAAAAAATGAAACCCGGGCTTATATGTTTATTGTTTGCTATTCTTTGATCACAATTATCAAGAGCCATATAAACAAATTTTTCAAAACTAGCATTTAAATTATCTAAGGAAGGTAAATATTTTTTTGTTAGGTTATATTCTTTAAAAATTTGCAAGCTATTTCTTGCGTGACCAGAAAGGAAAAATTTTAAAATTTCATCAAATAATCTTGAGTGAGGAATAGTTTCTAGCAGTTTCATCGAGGGCTTAATTTGTATAAGGGTTTCGTGATGAATTTTCATATCAAGCTTAGCTGAAAACCTTAAAGCCCTCAGAAGCCGAATAGGATCTTCTTTAAATCTTTTCTGAGGATCACCAATTAGCCTTACTTTTCTATTTCTTACATCGCCTTCTCCCCCGTAGGTATCAATTAATTTTTTATTAATCGGATCATAATAAAGTGCATTAATTGTAAAATCACGACGTTTGATATCTTCATCCATTGAACCATATTCGTTGTCTTTCAAAATACCATTTTTCATATGAATCTTTTCTAAGGGGGCTGTACGGAATGTCGAAACCTCAATCACCTCTCTCTTATTAATTACATGGACTAATTTAAATCTTCTTCCTATAATCCTTGAGTGTTTAAATATTTTTCTAACTTCTTCAGGTTTTGCATTTGTTGCAATATCAAAATCTTTTGGGGGGTAATTTAATAGAATATCTCTTATCGCACCCCCTACAATGTAGGCTTCATAATTGTTTGATTGAAGTTGAGACACGACATTGATGGCAGCTTCACTTATTAAGTGATCATTAATTCTTGTAGGGTTAACTAGTTGATTAATTTTTCTAAAAAGGCAAGGAAGGGCGTTTAAATTCATTTAATTTAAATTTTTAGATATTCTTTTGCCATAAAATATCTTCGCATTTTTTTTCTTCGTTGATATATCTAGCCAGAACAAAAAGAAAATCGGATAAACGATTAAAATATTTAAGAGAATAATTATTCACCTCTTCCTTTTTGTTTAATAGGAATAAGCTTCTCTCAACTCTTCTGCACACCGCTCTTGCTAGATGGGCGTAAGAAGCGGCCTTTGAGCCACCAGGCAAAATAAAATCTTTTAAAGGCGATAGTGAGCCATTCATGTTATCAAGCTCCTGTTCTAGAAAGCTTATTTTTTTTATATCAATTTTCTTATAATTTGGAATAGATAACTCGCCACCTATATCAAAAAGATCATGCTGTATTTTTTTTAAGACGGTTTTTTGTGGTATATCTTCTGTAAGGATTACACCTATTATGGAATTGAGTTCATCTACACCCCCCAAGCATTCTATGCGAGTACTTGATTTTTCTATACGAGTCCCATCTCCAAGCCCAGTTTTACCTTGATCGCCTGTTTTAGTATATATTTGTGTTAATCTATTCACCATAATTTTTACATTTTATATTCTACATTAACCAATTAATTATTTTTCTTTATCTTTAGGATACTCAATTTTAATTTATGCAAAAAAAACTTCCTATAGGCATTTTTGATTCTGGCTTTGGAGGCTTATCTGTAACAAAAAGTATTCACAATCTTTTACCTGATGAAGATTTAATATATGTTGCTGATTCGGCTTTTACCCCCTATGGCGACATGCCAGCGAGTGAAATAATAAAAAGAGCTATTTCAATATCTAATTTCCTTATTAATAAAAAAAATTCTAAAGCAATTGTCGTTGCTTGTAATACAGCGACGGCATTTTCTATTAATGAGCTTCGAGATAAGTTTAATATTCCAATTATTGGCATGGAACCTGCAGTTAAACCAGCTTTAAAAATTACTTCAAATAATAAGGTGGGTGTTTTAGCTACAAGCGGAACTTTAAAAAGTACAAAATTTTCAGCTTTGCTTGAGAGGTATTCAGGTAAAGTAAAATTCTATGTGCAGCCCTGTCCGGGGTTAGTTAATGCAATAGAAAAAGGAATTGTTGATAATGTTGAGTTAATTGAGCTTTTAGAAAAATATTTACGCGACTTCAAAAAAAATGCTGTCGATACAATTGTTTTGGGGTGTACGCACTATGTTTATATAAAACATTTAATAACTAAAATCATGGACTCAAACATTGCATTTGTGGATACAGGCGAGGCAGTAGCGAAGCAATTACAAGCTAAATTGGAAGAATTCAATTTAAACGTTAAATCAAGTGAGTCAAGTGAGCCAATAAAACTAATATTAACTGAATATAAAAATAAAAATATACAACAGATAATTGATCAATCTTTTTTAGAAAGTAGCATTGCTTATGAATTGGAAAGAAGTTGGTGTTAAGGTTTAAGGCTAAAAATTTCCCCCGTAACAAGGGCCAGCAACTTCTTTTTTTTGTATTTAAAAAGACTCTTGAGTGTATTGAAGATGAATCAGCATCATTGGTTGGACAAAATACCGGAAAATCTTTAAGGGTTATGAATGTTAAATCTTAATTTTTCTTATTCAACGTATGTTAACCAATCACTGTACTTTTTGTTACCGCCCTTAACGATATCAAAATATATAGACTGAAGCTCATGTGTAACAGCACCTCTAGTACCTGAGCCTATCTTTCTTTTATCTAACTCTCTAATTGGTGTAACTTCTGCAGCAGTTCCTGTGAAAAATGCTTCATCTGCAGTATAAACCTCATCTCGAGTAATATTTTTTTCAATAACTTCTATTCCTAAATCTTTTGCAATTGTAATAATAGAATCTCTTGTAATACCTTCAAGCGCACTATTTAAACTTGGTGTAATTAGCTTACCATTTTTAATTAAAAAGAAATTTTCTCCGGTTCCTTCAGTAACAAAGCCTTGCGTATCCAATAATAACGCTTCATCATAACCATCTACCTTAGCCTCGTGATGGGCCAAAATCGAGTTCATGTAGTTTCCATTAGCTTTAGCTTTACACATAGTAACGTTTACATGATGTCTTGAGTAAGAAGATGTTTTTACTTGAATTCCATTTTCAATTGCCTCTTGCCCCATATACGCACCCCATTCCCATGCAGCAATTATTAAATGAGTAGATAATCTTTCTGCTGAAATTCCCATCTCCTCAGCACCAAAGAAAGCCATAGGCCTAATATATGCAGATTTTAATTTATTTTTTGAGACTGATTCTTTCTGTGCATCAATTACTTGAGTTTTGGAAAATGGAATCTCCATATTCATAATATGAGCAGAATTAAATAATCGATTCGTATGGTCATTCAATCTAAATATGGCAGCTCCTTTTTTTGTTTCATAAGCCCTTACCCCCTCAAAAACACCAAGACCATAGTGAAGTGTGTGCGTCAAAACATGCGTCTTCGCTTCACGCCAGTCTACAAATTTATCGTCGTACCAGATAAATCCATCTTTATTTTCCATTGATTGAGGCATTGCCATAAAAACCCTTTTTTTTAATAAGTTAATTCAAATTTATTATAAAATTTGCTAATAGATTAGCATGATAAAATGAAAATCAATTTTTGAGAAACTTTCTATGAAAAAATTTTTGTATTTGATCCTTTTGTCATTACTTTTATGCTCATGTTCTGATGATGAAAAAATTAATTTCCATGGATCCGACATAACAAAAGCAAAAATTAATGGTAATTTTAATCTTATAGATCAGAATGGAATAGAAAGAGAATTAACCGATTTTAATGGAGACGTTGTAGCTATTTTTTTTGGATTTACTAATTGTCCAGATGTTTGCCCGACAACCTTAATTGAATTAAAAGAAATTTATAAAAAAATTGATAGTGGAAAGTTTCAGGTGTTGTTTGTTACATTAGATCCAGAGAGAGATTCAAAGGAAGTACTAAAAGAATATTTATCATCATTTGATAAAGCTTTTATTGGGCTAACAGGGAGTTCAGAAAATATCGTAAAAATGGCACAACAATATAAAGTTTATAGGGAGAAAGTAGGAGAGGGAGAGAGGTATACGATTGATCATGGGTCAGCTATATATCTAATTGATCAACTGGGGGCTGTGAGACTTCGTTATCCATATGGATTTAAAATTGAAGGTATTATTGAGGATATAAGGAAGCTAATCGATTAAGTAGAGACTGAATCCTTTATTCTTTAAATAATTTTCAGCTAATTTATAATTTGGACAAAGCTTTCCAACTAAATTCCAAAAATTCTTTGAATGATTCATATGGGTTAAATGAGCAAATTCATGACATACAACATAGTCAACAACATAAGAATCTGCTTGAATTAAGCGCCAATTAATTCTCACTTCCGTTTTGCTGTTGCATGTACCCCACCTTGTTTTTGCATTAGAAAGTAAAATTGAATTTGATGGAATTGAATTTGATTTAGAGATCTCATATGCTCTTTGAGAAAAATAATCTAAGGCAGTTTCTTTCAACCAGGTGATAAAAAATTTCTTAAGTTTTTTTTGATTGGATAATTCCTTAAAGTGAATATGCAGATTTTTAGGGGTTTGCCACTCAATTTTATTTTTACCGTGAAATAAAGTGATCTTTATTTCTTTACCTAGAAGATGAAAGGTAGCATTGTCTTTAATTTCAAGTTTATTTTTTTGTGGCTCCACAAGAGCTAATTTTTTTTTAATCCAATCAATTTTTGAGGTTACTAGCTGATTGATTTTTTTTTCTGTCATTAAAAAAGGAGCACTTACCAACAGACCATTTTCGGTAATTTTTAAACTTAGGGTTTTCTTTGATTTTTTAATTAATTGATACTCGATTGACTCATTATTTGACAATGGCAATTTAACTATTTTTTTTGTATTAAAGTTAAACATTTATTTTTAACATTTCTTGTTCTATCCATTTCTTTGTTTTTTGGTTAAGCTTGTCAGCTTTTAGCTTGTCACTAGCAATTGGTTTTCCAATTGAAACTGTAATAACTCCTGATTTTTTGATTATTGAATTTTTAGACCAAAAAAATCCAGCATTGTGAGCTACAGGCAATATAGGTATTTTAGTTTGTGATGCCAACCAAGCACCTCCAATATGATACTTCCCAATTCCTTTGGGTTTTATTCTTGTACCTTCGGGAAAAATAACAATACAGAACCCTTTTTTTATCCTATCAATACCTTGCTGTAGCATTTGATTTAAAGATTTTTTGCCAGATGATCGATTGATTGCGATGGGGGAGGTCATTGCTAAACCCCAGCCAAAAAAAGGCACAAAAAGCAATTCCTGTTTCATTACCCAAACTTGAGGAGGAAAAATCTTTTGAAATGCCAATGTTTCCCATGCTGATTGATGTTTAGATAATATTATGTAGGGTGCTTTGGGAATATTTTTACTACCTTTTATTTTAAATGAGATATTGCAAGTCCATTTAAGCCAAATAAGCATTGTTTTAGCCCATAAAGAAATAAATTTATAGCGCAGTATAGGTGGGGCTGGGAAAGTAAGTATGGCAAGGAAAGTGAATGGGATTGTAAAAACCCACATACCCAACTGAAATAATATTGATCTTAATAACATACTATTCCATTTTAATAATGAATTTGGAGGCCTCTAGGAGGTTGTTAAAAATTAACGTATTACTTGGGAATAACTTATTTTTCTCGACATTTTTTCCATTGCCTGTTCTCACAAGAATAGGTTGAGCCTCAGATTTTGCGTAAGCCTCAAGGTCTCTAGCTGAGTCTCCAATGGAGGGTATTTTTTTTAAACTAATGCCGTAGTACTCACTTATTTTCCTCATTAGTCCATTTTTAGGTTTTCTACATAAACATTTGTCTTCATCAATATGAGGACAATAAAAGATTTTATCAATCTTACCTTTTTTTGTTTTTAGCAAATCTTGCATCTTCTTATGAATTTTATCTAAAGTTGTAGTATTAAATAATTTTTTCCCAATTGCACCTTGATTTGTCGCTACAACAACAGTGTATCCATTTTTATTCAATAAGCTGATTGCTTCAAGGCTACCTTCAATTGGAACCCACTCGTCAGGGCTTTTTATATAATGCTTGCTATCTTGATTGATAACGCCATCTCGATCCAGAATGACTAATTTCATTTTAAGAGGCTAATTTGGAAATATCAGCAACACAGTTTAAATTTTGTCTTAACTTATAAAGCAGATTATAACGATTATTTTTTACATTAATATCATCGGTATTAACCATAACTTTTTCAAAGAAATTATTTATTGGGGTATTTAAAACAACTAAATTCTTTAAAGCACCAACAAAATTATTTTTAGTTAAGCATTGATCTATTTTTGGCTCTAAGCCTAATAAAATTTTATGAAGCATAATTTCTTCATCTTCCATAAGAAGGCTTGGATCAATTGTATTGTTCGTTATTTTGTCTGCTTTTTTTAATATATTGGATACTCGTTTATTTGCAGAAGAAAGTGTTTCAGATTCTTTGAGGGTTATAAATTCAGAAATAGCTTGAAGGCGATCTAAAATATCATTAATTTGTTCAGGCTTTGATGTCACTATTGCGTCCACGACTTCATTAGAATAACCGAGGTCCTTGAGGTAATTGAATAACCTTTCATAAAAGAAATTTATTAGACTTTCCTTGGCCGCCTCATTTTTAACTAAAAAAGTATCAATTAAGTCACTAATTTTGATAGGCAATTTTTTTTCGATTACCAATCTAATGATACCTATTGTATTTCTCCTCAAACCAAAAGGATCCCTCTCCCCTGTAGGAACCTCATTAATGGAAAATAAATCAATCAGCGTTGTAAATTTATCTGCAATTGCAAGTATAAAACCTAGTTCATTTCTTGGAAGCGAGTCATTAGAAAATCTTGGTTTGTAGTGATCTTCAATGGCATTGGCAAAATTTTTATTTTTACTTAAATTAAGGGCATAGTAGCGCCCCATAGTTCCTTGAAGTTTTGGGAATTCACTAACCATAAGACTTAAAAGGTCTGCTTTTGAGAAAAGACATAATTCCATTGGATCAATTTCGAATTTTAAATTTAAAGCCTTTGTAAGGTACTGCAATTTATTGGAAACTCTTTCCGCCCGATCCTTTTGTGATCCTAGTTTGTTATGGTAAATAATATTCTCAAGCTTTTCACAGAAAGTTGTTAGCCCTACTTTTTTATCCTCATCATAAAAGAATTCAGCATCTGCTAAGCGTGGTCTTATAACTTTTTCATTACCGTAAATTATTTGGTCTTTATTTTTTGGAGAAATATTTGACACTATAATAAATTTATTTGTTAATCCATTTTTTTTATTAAAAATAGGAAAGTATTTTTGATTTGTCTTCATCGTTAATGTAAGACACTCCTCTGGTACGGAAAGATATTTTTCTTCAAAACTACCAATAAGAATATTGGGATTTTCTACAAGAGAAGTCACTTCATTGATAAGTTCTTCATCTTCAGTAATATAAAAATCTTCCCCGAGTTTGACCAGAGCTTCTTTGATGGTTGTTTTAATTTTAACTTTTCGTTTATTAAAGCATGCAATTACATTGCCCTCTGTTGCTAAAATTTTCTCATAATCATCTGCATGTTTGATCTCGATAATTCCTTTTTTTGATTCAAACCTATGACCAAGTGTTTTATTTGATGATTTACAACCTAAGACTTCAGACTTCATTACTTTGTTTCCATGAAGTGCAATAAAGCCTCTCATAGGCCTAACAAAGTTGACTGATGTCCAGCCATCATTTAGTTGATAACTCATAACTTTTTTTATTGATAATTTTTGCAGTGCATTTTTGATAATATCGGTTAATTCATCTTCAAGACTTTCGCCCTTAAAATTTTTTGAAATATAAATAAATTGCTGATTTTTTTCTTCTACAATCTCAAGATCTTCGACTTTGATCG
>JABHXS010000097.1 GCA_018657165.1 Nitrosomonadales bacterium | reverse complement strand
TGATAAATACTTAAAAAAATGACACAAAGGAGTTTAAGATATAACCATATCCCAGAAAGGCTATTTTGGTACATAAGCCATAAACCTAAAGAAATAGTAAGTATTGCGCCTGGCGTCATAATACCGTAAAGGAGCTTTCTTTCCATTACAATAAACCTATCGGTACTTATTTTGTCATCTGCCATTGCGTGATAGACAAACAATCTTGGGAGATAAAATAATCCCGCGAACCAAGTAACCATAAAAATAATATGAAAAGATTTAATCCAAAGCATGAACTTTAATAACACTGAATAATCATAAATATATTCTCTCATAACTTACAACAGTTACTGAAATTAAATAACACTTTGTATGGATTATCCTTGCATGGTATTCTGTATAGCTTAAAAATGAATGTAATAAATGAACGCACCTCTATCATCTGTATTAGCTAAGTTACCATCCTCTTCATCTAATAGATTGAGAGAGATCCCCTATAACTACACCTCCTTTTCAGATAAGGAAATTGTAATACGTTTTCTAGGCCACGATATCTGGGACATTATTTTAGAGCTCAGATCTGAGAGAAAAACGGGACGCTCGGCAAAAATGCTATTTGAGGTCTTAGGAGACTTGTGGGTTGTTAAAAGAAATCCTTATTTACAAGATGACCTTTTAGAAAACAAAAAAAGATTAAATATGCTGCTTAAAGCAATGCGCCATAGAGTTCAAAGCATTGAAGATAGAAGTTTTGGTAACATGAAGGTAGCACAATTAACCAAAGCTGCCAGAACTGCAATTGATGAATTTGAATTAGAGTTTAACCAGGTTAAAAAGCTAAGAAAAAAAGTTTATTCTAGATTAAAGAAATATACAAAAAAACATAATATCCAATTTGATGGTTTAGCAAGAGTTTCTCATGTTACAGATGCAACAGATTGGCGTGTAGAACTACCTTTTGTCGTGGTAAATCCTGATAACGAATCCGAAGTCGCTTATATTGTAAAAGCTTGCATTAAGTTAGGCTTAACTATAATACCTCGTGGAGGAGGGACTGGTTACACAGGAGGGGCAATTCCTTTAGTTTCTCAGTCAGTAGTTATAAATACAGAAAAGTTAGACAGTGCAAGTCAGGTTGAATTTAAAAATCTACCAGGCGTTAGTCAAACTGTTCCTACAATTCATTGTGGTGCCGGCCTTGTTACAAGAAGGGCTATGGAAATTGCATCTAATTCAGGCCTAGAATTTGCTACTGACCCAACCTCTGCAGATGCCTCATGTATAGGTGGAAATATTGCGATGAATGCTGGCGGGAAAAAGGCTGTACTTTGGGGTACCGCTCTTGATAATTTAGCTTCATGGAAGATGGTTGATCCAAATGGGGATTGGGTTGAAGTTGAAAGGTTAGCTCATAATCTTGGTAAAGTTCACGACACAGAAACAGTTAAATTCCAGATAACTAAATTTGACGAAAATGGTATTAATCCTAAACAGGATCCCGAAATACTTGAAATACCTGGAGTAAATTTTAGAAAGGCAGGGCTTGGAAAGGATGTTACTGATAAATTTTTAAGTGGTTTGCCAGGTATACAGAAGGAGGGTTGTGATGGATTAATCACTTCTGCAAGATTTATTCTCCATAAAATGCCACAGCACATTAGGACAGTATGTTTAGAATTTTTTGGGAGCATTAGTGAGGCAGTTCCTTCAATTGTTCAAATTATTGAATACTTAAAAGAGTTTGATGGGGTATATCTAGCAGGACTTGAGCATTTAGATGAAAGGTATATTAGGGCGGTGGGCTATTCCACAAAAGCAACTAGGCCAGAGAGACCTAAAATGATCTTAATTGCGGATATTGCTTCTGATGATGAAAATGAGCTTGGTGCTGTTGCCTCGAAAGTTGTTCAAATTGCAAACATGAAAAATGGAGAGGGATTTATAGCAGTATCGGCAGAAGCAAGAAAAAGGTTTTGGTCGGATAGAGCAAGAACAGCGGCAATTGCAAAACATACAAATGCATTCAAAATAAATGAAGACGTTGTCATTCCGTTGCAAAATCTAGGAAAGTATACTGATGAAATTGAAAAAATTAATATTGAACAGTCAGTTCGTAACAAGTTAAAGTTAATTGATGAGCTAGAGAATTTATTTAATTTTAGCCTGTTAAGAGATTTGAAAAACATTCCTGATGAAGGGGTTTTCGAAAAAAAGAAGTCCTTAGCGCTTGAACATCTTATTTCCATTAAAAATAAATGGCTAAGCTATTTAAATAGTTTTGATAAAACCTCGAAAGAGTTCCAGGAATTACCTGAAGAATTTGGTGAGGAGAGAATCTTAGATTTAATACAATCTCATAAATTAAGAATCTCTTGGAAGAGCGAATTAAAAATTCCCTTGGAAGATATATTTACAGGTCGAGAATATGCAGAAATGCGAGAGCTCATTTATAAAAAACACCAGGACATATTGAGCTCGAGACTATTTGTAGCGCTTCATATGCACGCGGGTGACGGTAATATTCATACAAATATTCCTGTAAATTCAGATGATTATGAAATGATGCAAGAGGCCCAAAAAATTGTTGCGCGCGTAATGGATCTAGCCAAAAGTTTAGATGGTGTTATTTCTGGAGAGCATGGTATAGGAATTACAAAAATGGAGTTCTTAGAGCCATCAACAATAAATACTTTTGCAGAATATAAGAAGAAAATTGATCCTAATGGAAACTTTAATCGAGGTAAATTATTACCTGGTTCAGGCCTTATGAATGCTTATACACCAAGCTTTGGATTGTTGGAGCAGGAGTCGATTATTATGAATCAGTCAGCTATTGGATCTATTGCAGACTCAGTGAGTGATTGTTTACGATGTGGAAAATGTAAGCCAGTATGTGCAACCCATGTTCCAAGAGCTAATTTGCTTTATAGTCCTAGAAACAAAATTTTAGCAACCTCATTACTTGTTGAAGCTTTTTTGTATGAGGAGCAGACCAGAAGAGGAATTTCAATTAAACATTTTGAGGAGTTTAATGATGTGGCTGATCACTGCACGGTATGTCATAAATGTTTAGCTCCATGTCCGGTAGATATAGATTATGGTGAAGTCTCTATTTCAATGAGAAACTTTCTAAGGGAGCAGGGTAAAAAGCATTTTAATCTAGGAAACTCAATCGCAATTACCTATCTTAATTTAAAGGATCCTTTGACAATTAAATTAATGAGAAAGGTTATGGTTGACTATGGATATAAAATGCAGCGATGGGGGTATAAATTTCTAAAAAAATTGAAACTAACAAATTTTTCAAAAAAATCACCTGCTTCTAGTGTACAAAAGCCAACTGTAATTGCACAAACAATACATTTTCTGAACAGACCAATGCCAAAAAATATGCCAACAAAGACCTCTAGGGGTTTGTTAGGGATTGAAGATGATAAAGTCGTTCCAGTCATAAGAAATATAAGTCGAACAAATGAGGAGTCTGATGCTGTTTTTTATTTTCCAGGCTGTGGCTCAGAAAGATTATTTTCTCAAGTAGGGCTAGCGACACAAGCAATGTTATTTGAGGTTGGGGCAATTACTGTATTGCCACCTGGGTATTTATGTTGTGGTTATCCTCAGACCTCATCGGGAGATGAAGATAAAGGGCAAGAGATTACCTCAGACAACCAGGTTCAATTTCATAGGATTGCAAATACCTTAAATTATTTAGATATCAAAACAGTTATTGTGTCTTGTGGCACTTGTATGGATCAATTGCAAAAATATGAATTTGAAAAAATATTTCCTGGTTGTCGTCTATTAGATATTCATGAGTATCTAATGGAAAAAAATATTAAGATGGATGGAGTTTCAGGTCAGCAATATATGTATCATGACCCATGCCATAGCCCTATGAAGACATATGAGCCAACGGAAGTAACAAATTATTTAATAAATCAATCGGTACCTTTAAATGATAGATGTTGTGGTGAATCAGGTACATTTGCAGCAGCAAGACCAGATATAGCCTCACAGGTAAAATTAAGAAAACAAGAAGAAATTGAAAAAGGAATTTCTGAGCTAACTAACTCATCGAAGAATGAGTCGGTGCCAGTTAAGATTTTGACTTCTTGCCCATCATGCCTTCAGGGACTTCAGCGTTATGGAGATGACACCGATACAACTGCAGATTACATTGTTGTTGAGTTAGCTAAACACAATCTTGGCGAAAATTGGTTAGAAGAGTATGTTGATAAGGCAACAAAAGGTGGCATCGAAAAAATATTATTATAAAAAGGGCAATAAAACTCTTATTGTTGTCCCTTGAATAGCTCTTGTTATATACCGCTCTTTTTTTTCAGATAATACGTAGGCAAAATAATCTGTTCTACCAATAATCTTTCCAAACTCTCTTTCAAATGTTAGGTTTTGTAAATTATCATTCATTTCGTTTGTGACAAGAAATAATTTTCCGTTTTTTTTCCTTTTGGTTGATAGTCTCCAAACAATAACCTCGACATTTCTAGCCGCATTATAAATTAGCTGTGGATCTAGTGAGTCAAACATATCAAATTCTTTTTGATTATCATGTGCGGTTATAAGCATAGTGTATAAGCCTGCAATAAGGGAGAGTACTCTATCCCCATTAAAATTTTCATCAAACACTTGATCGAGCGCCTCAATACCTTGGGCATTATTAATCTCTTTGAATTTCCAGCTATGTGAGTTTGAAAAAAGCCAGTTGACTGTAAC
>JABHXS010000004.1 GCA_018657165.1 Nitrosomonadales bacterium | reverse complement strand
TTGTGTAGTCTCTAAAAATGAAATTTTCGGATTACTTTTTATAGCCTCAGTTTTAGTTTTTACAAAAAATATGGATAAGGAAAATAAGATAATAAGTATTACTATGGACCCAACGAGTCGTCTCTTGGCTCTTTTAATTAAAAGAAGGTTGCTTACTGAATCTTTTGGGTTTGACATATTGAAATATCTTCTAAAATTTCACTTACAATAAAAAAGGAACCGAACGCTATTATATTATCATCAACATCACTATTTTTGTATGCCTTTGAAAAAGCTTCTTGAGTTGTATTAAATTCATAGCTAACAATATCTTTTCTTTGCTTAATTAGTTCTGAAATGATCTCATCAGCCTTAGACGCCCTTGGAGAATCAATTTCTGAAACATACCACTCATCAACGTAATCCATAAATTGGTTTGTAATATCAGGAGTATTTTTACCTTTTAGCAGTGAAAAAACACAACGAACCTTTCCCTTTAGTCTTTGTTGTTTAAAAAATTGATTTAAAGACTCAGCAGACTCTTTATTATGTGCAACATCTAAAATAATCAATGGATTTTTTTTGATAAACTGCATTCTTCCAGTTATATTTGTTTCCTCAATCCCCTTTTCTAAAGCATTTTGTGTTACCGGAAAATTTTTACTCATAAGCTCAACAACACGAAGAGCTCCGGATAAATTTTGTAACTGTATCTTTCCATTAAGCCCTGGCAATGGAAGATTTAAAAAAGATTTTTTCTTTCCTATAAAATTGATTTTAGAATTTTCCTCTTCTATATAATAGTCAGCATTAATCTTAGAGATAATAGCCTTTGTATCATCTTTACATTTTTTTATTAATGCTTCATCACAGCTAAAATTTATAATGGCATTTTTATGTGCTCGAAAAATCCCTGATTTTTCTTTGAATATTTTTTCTATAGAGCTTCCCAAAAATTCCTGATGATCAATAGAGATAGAGGTAATTATAGATATCTCGGGGTCAAAAACATTCACCGCATCAAGTCTGCCGCCTAACCCAACCTCCATAATAGCAATATCAATATCATTTTCCACAAATATCAACATTGCTGCCAATGTAGTCATTTCAAAATAGGTTAGAGGTATGCTTTCTCTTGCCTTATTAACTTTAAAAAACGCATCAACAATCACCTCATCTAAGCAAGGAATTTTATTAATCCTAATTCTTTCATTAAACTTAAAAAAATGTGGTGACGAATAACAAGCTACATTATAGTCAGAGCTATGATAGATGGACTCAAGGAAAGCACACGTAGAACCCTTACCATTTGTCCCAGCTACCATCACAATCGGAAAATATTGATCAATATTTAGTTTCTTATAAACCTGGCGAACCCTATCAAGCCCTAATTCAATTTCCTTTGATGTTATATGATCAATAAATTCCAACCATTCACCAATAGAGCTTGACTGATCTAACTCACCAATCACGTCAATTTTTAAGATTTACAATAAGGTCGGCCAAAGTTTTTCTTAGCTGCCTTCTATCAACTATCATATCAATCGCACCATGAGTTAATAAAAACTCTGAGGTTTGAAATCCCTCAGGTAACTTCTCTCTTACAGTTTGCTCAATAACTCTGGGGCCAGCAAATCCAATTAATGCTTTAGGTTCTGCAATTATTATGTCTCCAAGCATTGCAAAACTAGCTGAAACCCCACCCATAGTAGGGTCCGTTAAAACAGAAATAAAGGGCTGTTTAACAGCACTAAGTTTAGTTAAAGAAGCGCTTGTTTTTGCCATCTGGAAAAGTGATAAGAGCCCTTCCTGCATCCTTGCCCCTCCGCTTGAAGAAAAACAAATAAATGGGCATTTGAGCTTAACGGCAGTATTAACAGCCTCAACAAACTTTTCACCAACAACAGAACCCATTGACCCTCCCATAAATTTAAACTCAAAACATGCAATTACTACATCTAATGACTCTAAATGCCCCTTAAAAGTAATTAATGCATCATTCTCATCAGTTTGTTTTTGTGATAACTTAATTCTCTCCTTATAAGGTTTAGAGTCTTTAAAGCCGAGTGGGTCATTTGGTTTAATGTCTTTATTTAATTCCACCTGACCAGGGGTATCAAGAATTAAGCTAATTCTTTTTCTTGCATTAATTCGATGATGAAAATCACAACTTGGGCAAACATAATTATTTTTTTCTAAATCTGTGCCATACAAAACCGTTTGACACGATGGGCATTTTTGCCACAATCCTTCTGGGATATTTTTCTTAACTTTACCTAAAATATTTTTAATTTTAGGTGGAATCGCTTTTTTCAACCAACTCATATTTTATTGAACCCCAGAGGAATCAATCGCATTTCTTATACTATGCATCAATTTTTTAACATTCGAAATAACTTCATTTTTTTTAGACCCTTCAATCTCGTTTACGATTCTACTTCCAATTACAACTGCATCCGAAATTTCTGAAACTGATTTTGCTGTTTCAGGATCCCTCACCCCAAAACCAACAGCAACAGGTAAATCTGAATATTTTTGAATATTTTTAACCTTTTCAGAGACTTGCTTAATATCAATATTTGCTGCACCTGTAACCCCCTTTAAAGAGACGTAATATAAAAAACCAGATGCCTGTTCAGCGATTAATTTAACCCTATCATCCTCTGTTGTCGGTGAGAGTAAAAATATGCTGTCAATTTTTTCCTTATTAAGTTTTTTAACAAATTCTTTAGATTCTTCAGGTGGGTAATCAACAGTAATAACGCCATCTATTTGTGCGTCCTTAATTAGCTTAATAAAATTCCCAACCCCAATAGCCTCTATAGGATTTGCATATCCCATTAAAATTAAAGGAGTATTTTTGTTAGTTTCTCTAAAATCTTTGGCAAGCTTTATAGTATCCTTAATACCAACTTTATTTTTAAGAGCACGCTCACTAGCCCTTTGAATAACAGGTCCATCTGCCATTGGGTCTGAAAAAGGGACACCTAACTCAATCATATCAGCACCATTTTCAACCAACGTATTCATCAATGCTACGGTTTCTGTTGGACATGGATCGCCAGCGGTAATAAAAGGGATCAATGCTTTTTTATTTAACTCCTTTAATTTTTCAAATGTAATTGTTATTTTTGACATACCTATAAAGAAATTCCTGAAATATTTGCTACTGTATTTATATCTTTATCCCCTCTACCAGATAAGTTGACTAAGATGACTTCTTCCGTAGACATGTCAGCAGCTAATTTTTGAGCATAAGCAAGAGCATGGCTTGACTCTAAGGCTGGAATAATACCTTCAACTCGACATAAATTATGAAATGCTTCCAACGCTTCGTTATCTTTAATTGCAACATAGCTTGCCCTCCCTGAGTCTTTAAGCCATGAATGTTCTGGTCCAACACCAGGATAATCTAGTCCTGCAGATACCGAATGTGTTTCTATTATTTGCCCTTCAGAACTTTGCATAAGATATGTTCTGTTGCCATGAAGGACACCTATTTTACTATCTGATGTTAGAGGTGCCGCATGCTTTCCAGTATCAATGCCTTCTCCTGCTGCCTCAACTCCAATTAATTTAACATTCTTGTGTTCAATATACGGATAAAAAATACCCATAGCATTTGACCCACCGCCAACACATGCGATAACAACATCTGGTTGTTTATGAGCAATTTCTGGCATTTGCTCTAAACATTCTTTGCCTACAACAGAATTAAAATCTCGAACCATCATAGGATAAGGGTGAGGGCCTGCAACAGTACCAATAATATAAAAGGTATTCGAAACATTTGTTACCCAATCTCTCAAAGCTTCATTGAGAGCATCTTTTAACGTTTTTGAACCGCTTTCAACTGGAACAACGGTTGCTCCTAATAACTTCATTCTATAAACATTTGGGGATTGCCTTTTGACATCTTCAGACCCCATATAGACCACACACTCCAAACCTAACCTTGCCGCGATTGTTGCTGTAGCTACGCCATGTTGGCCAGCACCAGTTTCAGCAATAACCCTTGGTTTTCCCATTTTTTTTGCTAGCAATGCCTGTCCAACCGTATTATTGACCTTATG
>JABHXS010000017.1 GCA_018657165.1 Nitrosomonadales bacterium | reverse complement strand
TTGCAAGTTCTGCAAAAAATTGAGCGGGCCATATTTTATGTTCTGAATTAGCACCAATCCCTAGCGCTAAAATTCTTTTATATCCTTTAGGAATTAATTTCCTAGCATCAATTTTCTCTTGCTTATTAAGCCATATCTCTGGCTTTGGCATTAGGTTGGTTGGTTGCTTAATAGAGAGGAAGTGTTTTTCAGCGCTATGGATATTGTTATTCTTTACTTTATGAAATTTTTTATCTGCACGAATCAAATAAAGCAAGCCATCAGATCGTAGGTCGACTGCTAAGTCATAATGATCAGCCCTAATCCTTCTTACTAAATTTAAAGTACCCATAAATCCTTTGGACTTATCCTTCCTGTAAAATTTATTTATGAATGGGCAATGTTTAAATAGCATCTGAGAACGTTGGTCGCCAACAACATCAAAGCGCGCATTTTTATATATTTGCGCTAATCTTATAAGAACGGGCGTAGTTAAGACAACATCTCCGATATTTGATAGGGTGATAAATAGAATTTTCTTTGGTTGGCTCATCTAATAGGCGCTTCTTTTAATTAATTGCCACTGCATAAGGTTTTTTTTAATCAATCTCTCTGGCTGCATAGTTAGTGCTAATCGTGAGCCAGCACCTTTCTCATTAATTGTACTTTTACGCAATGGAATCAACCCCTTTAACTTAAAAACCTTTTGCCCTAAAGAAGAAATAGAATAGGACCCCCAAAAAAACGATAGGCAGCACCAGGATAAAAGACTCTTTTGGGGTCTTTAAGATGCTTGCGATTGAATGGCGGTAAAAAAAGACTAACATCACAGAAGCCAAGATAATACCTATGAGCTGAAACCCTGAGTAATTCATCTTTAACGTACCATGATTCGTTCTTGAGTAAAATTATGTATCACTTGAATGCTATTTTTTTTCAATCGATTTTAAGTATTCATTGCTATCAGAAATAACCTGGAAAGCAGATAATTCAAATTTGGGCAGGGCTGCTAGCAAATGATCAAAAATATCACTCTGGATATTCTCATAATTTACCCAGTTGGTATCATTGGTGAACACATAAATTTCAATGGGTATGCCGCTTTGGCCTGGCTGAAGCTGGCGTATTAAAAAAGTTAAATCATTTCTGATGTGCTCATTTTCTCTTAAGTAGTTGTAGATGTATTGTCTGAATAAACCAATGTTGGTAAGCGCCCTTCCATTTAAATCTCCCTCTACTGTTTTTTGTTTTAAATTGTATGAATTAATCTCACTCCTTTTTTCACTGATATATTTCTTCAGATGAAAAACTTTTGCTAATTTTTCCAGTAGCGCCGCATCACAAAATTTAATTGTTTTAATATCAATATTGATTGAACGCTTAATTCTTCTCCCCTTCGTATCTGTCATCCCACGCCAATTTTGAACGCCATGAGAGATTAATGCTGCGGTAGGAATGCTAGTAATTGTTTTATCAAAATTCCTTATCCTTACCGTGTTCAGCGAAACATCCTCAACATCTCCATCAACATTCAAGTCCTTTATGGTTATCCAATCACCAATCCTAACCAAGTCATATGAGGCGACCTGGACACTGGCAACAAAACCTAAAATAGTATCCTTAAATACAAGGATGATTACTGCGGATGCGGCACCTAAGCCCGTTAAAAATGCCATGGGTGATTTATCAAATAGCATCGAGACGATTAGGACAACGGCTGTAAGAACAATAATAATCTTAACTAACTGAAGATAACCCTTAATAGAAGGCTGATGCGATTTTTTAATTCCTTCATAATAGCCATTAGCGACATTTAGAAAAGCTAAAAAGAACCAAACAACTGCAAGGGTCGCATACATAACACCACCCTCCTCAATAAAAATAACTGAATCATTGATCCAGCTAATTCTGGAATCATCTGAGGTCATCAAATCAGCAAGAGAATAAAATGTTAAGGCCGAGACAAGGTGGGCAACATTTTCAAAAGGCTTATACACAGCAATTGTTTCAGATATCACATTTTTTTTATAAAGGATGGTCTTTCTTGCGTAACTTATAATGTAATTTTTAGTAATAAAATATGCTAAAAAAGCAAGGCCGAAAATCATGAGCACAACATGCATTATTGCTAATGCTGCGGTTAGATCATAACTTAAGCCTAGAAATTTATAAAAACCTATAATTTCATCAATCATTTTGTTTTTTAGCCCTGAAATTTATCAA
>JABHXS010000008.1 GCA_018657165.1 Nitrosomonadales bacterium | reverse complement strand
TTTATATGCATGCTTAAGGAAAGCTTCAAATTTGATTTCTGAATTACATAGTATGTCTGGATTTGGAGTGACGCCTTGTTCTAGACCTGAAATAAACAAAGAAAACACTTTTTCTTTATACTCTTTTGCAAAATTTACTACCTCTATATCTATACCTATTTTTTCTGCAACTGATACTGCATCAATTAAATCCTGTTTACTTGTACAATATTCATCATCATCATCATCCTCCCAATTTTTCATAAAAAGCCCTGTTACTTTATAGCCCTGATCCTTCAAAAGCCATGCAGTCACTGCTGAATCTACACCTCCTGATAACCCTACAACAATATGTTTATTCATTAGTCTTGGCTGATTTCTTCTGATTTAGAATGAGCTACCTTGATTGCTTGATTGAGTATTAAATTAAGATTTTTTTTATTGAAAAGGCTTATTGCCGCCTCGGTCGTGCCACCTTTCGATGAAACTTTAGAAATCTGCTCTGCTAGATTTTGAATGCTTTCCCCCATTTTTCCAGATCCCACAACTGTCTTTGTTACTAGTTTTTTGGCATCTCCTTCATTAAGACCAAGCTCTTTTGCAGAATTAATCATTACATCCATGATGTAAAATATATATGCAGGCCCGCTTCCAGATATCGCGGTAACAATGTTTAAATCTGATTCTTTTTTAACCCATAAAATCTCGCCAACGGAATTAAAAATTTTTGAAACAATACTGCTTGAATTTAATTTTTTTTCATCTTTAGATTTTCCGTACAAGCCTGTTATACCATCACCATTGATTGCACATAAATTTGGCATAGCTCTATAAATATTTAAATGATTTTGAAGGTTAGATAAATTATTTTGAGTTATATGATTCTTTATTGTAGATGTTGTGATGCCAGCTGCAATAGAAATTATAATCGGAATATCTCTTTTTTCTAAAATTAATGAATTTATTTCCTTACAGATTAGTTTAATTTGTTTTGGCTTAACAGATAAAATAACAATGTCTGAATTGTTAAATTTAATATTATTGATATTTTTAAGTATTTGGGTTTTTGAGTATTTCTTTTTATCTATGTAAGCTCTTCTGTCATTGTCTTTTTCAATTAAAAAAATATTTTCATATGAACTTTTATCTATCCTCAGATAAATAGCCTCAGCCATGTTTCCATAACCAAAAAAATAAAGTTTATTTTTTATCATTTTAATCTTTTACCAAAAATCTTCGTTCCAACCCTTACAAGATTAGCCCCATTCTGAATTGCTAACAAGTAGTCATTCGACATTCCTACTGACAACGTATCAACAGAGCCGTAACTATTTTTTAGTTCTTCATATACATCTTTTAAGGCTTGATATTGTGATATTAAGGCTTGTTTTTCATTTGTTTTAGACGGAATTGCCATTATCCCTCTTAAGTTTAAATGTTTTAGATTGTTTATAAGTCCCGCAAATTGACTTACTTCGTTTACATTTATTCCACTTTTGGTATCTTCATTGCTTATATTAACTTGAATACATATGTTCAAGGGTCTTTCAGATTTTTTATATTGATTTAATTTATTTGCTATTTTGATTCGATCAACAGTCTGTACCCAAGAAAAATTCTCCGATATAAGTTTGCATTTATTGCTCTGTATAGGTCCTATGAAGTGCCATTCTATTTTTAGGTCATCAAGAAATTTCTTTTTATCGAGTGCCTCCTGAAGATAGCTCTCCCCAAAAATTTTTTGCCCAGCTTCGTAAGCACTTCTAATTGCAGAATAATTCTGGCCCTTACTAACAGCAACTAACCGAATATTCCTTTCGTTTTCATGTAAATTTTGTTCAATTTCTTCTTGAACAATTTGAATATTTTCTTTAATTTTTGACATAAAAATAAAATAAAATAAAAAAAACCAAGCAAATAGCCTGGTTTATAAATAACCTTTTTAAGGGAATTTTGATTATTTCTTCTTAGCTACTGGTTTCTTTTTAGCTACTGGTTTCTTCTTAGCTACTGGTTTCTTTTTAGCTACAGGTTTCTTCTTAGCTACTGGTTTCTTTTTAGCACTTATATCTCTTCCGAGAAGAGCATTGATTAATTTTTCAAGCATTTAAATTATCCTTTGTTATTTATAGTCATAAAATTATTTTTAATTATATATAATATTTAAACTAAAAGGGTTTAAAAAGGTAATGACTTTCTAATTTATCATTTTTTCCATAACTGCCATTCTTATTGCAATTCCGTTTTTAACTTGCTCTAGAATAACGGATTGGTCTCCATCTGCTACTAA
>JABHXS010000024.1 GCA_018657165.1 Nitrosomonadales bacterium | reverse complement strand
ATTATCCCAAAGCAATTTTTAAAATCTATTAAAAAGTCAGGTTTTGGACCAAACTTATTTGATGAGTGGAGATATTTAGACCATGGTGAGCCAGACACAAACCCAAAGAAGAGAGATCTTAATCCAGAATTTATTTTAAATAAAGATAATTACCGTGAAGGTACGATTCTATTGGCTAGAGAGAACTTTGGATGCGGGTCAAGTCGTGAACATGCACCTTGGGCATTGCTTGATTTTGGTATTAGGGTCATCTTAGCTCCAAGTTTTGCTGATATATTTTATGGAAATTGTTTTAAAAACGGTATCCTCCCAATCCAAATCAACGAACAAATGACTGATTTATTTTTTAAAAAAGCGTTATCTGAATCTGGTTTAAAATTAACCATAGACTTAGAAAACCAATTAATAATTGATGATAATGAGAAATATAATTTTAAAGTGGATGTATTTAAAAAATATTGCCTTATTCAAGGATTGGATGACATTGGTTTAACTCTTGAAAACAAAGAAGATATTAAAGGTTTTGAAATTAAATATTATAATCAATACCCATGGTTGAAATAAATTGGAGAAATAATGAAAATTGCAGTATTACCAGGTGACGGCATAGGCCCAGAGATTGTTAAGCAAGCTGTTAAGGTGCTCGATTTTTTTGGGTTGAGTGACGCTGTTGATTATTCTTCAATTGGTGGAGCAGGATATGATGAACTCAAGGACCCACTTCCAGAAGCAACCCTAAAACTTGCTCTGGAGGCTGATGCTATTTTACTCGGAGCTGTGGGTGGTTGGGAATATGATAAATTACCAAGAGATATGAGGCCAGAAAGAGGTTTACTTAGAATTAGGCAAGCGCTTAATTTATTTGCAAATTTAAGACCAGCTTTAATGTTTCCTGAGCTTATACATGCATCCAGCTTAAAGCCAGAAATAGTCTCAGGCCTCGATATCATGATTATCCGTGAGCTTACAGGCGATATATACTTCGGAGAACCTCGAGGGATATCTCTAAACAACAAAGGAGAGCAGGAAGGGGTGAATACAATGCGTTATTCAGAGTCTGAAATAAGAAGAATTTCGCATGTCGCATTTAAGGCTGCTAATAAAAGATCCAAAAAATTATGCTCTGTAGACAAGGCAAATGTTCTTGAGTCAACTGAATTATGGCGAAAAATTATTACTGATGTTTCATCAGAGTACCCTGAAGTCGAATTAAGCCATATGTATGTTGATAACGCAGCGATGCAGTTGATTAATGAGCCCAAACAATTTGATGTGATTGTAACCGGAAATATTTTTGGTGATATTTTATCAGATGAGGCATCAATGTTAACTGGCTCGATTGGAATGCTTCCTTCTGCTTCATTAGACGAGAATAATAAAGGAATGTATGAGCCAAGTCATGGATCAGCACCAGATATTGCTGGCAAGGATAAAGCAAATCCATTAGCAACTATTTTGTCATTATCAATGATGTTTAAGTATACGTTTAGTGACAATGATAAAGCAGAAAGAATTGAAGGTGCGGTTAGAACTGTTTTGAGCCAAGGGTATAGGACGCAAGATATTTTGTCAGAAAACATGTCGCTTGTTGGTTGTGAAGAAATGGGAGATAAAGTTATTGAGGAATTACGAAATGTATAAAGTTGGTATTATCGGGTGGAGAGGAATGGTTGGTTCTGTTTTAATCCAAAGAATGCATGAGGAAAATGACTTTTTTAATATTAATGCTCAATTTTTTTCAACTTCTCAGGCTGGAGAAAGTGTTCGTATACTCAAATCTCAAGAATCCATTCTACTAGATGCTTTTGATATAGGCGCGTTGAAAAAAATGGATATTTTATTGTCATGTCAGGGTGGGGATTATACAAAGAAAATATTACCTTCACTTAGGAAAAAAAATTGGAATGGCCATTGGATAGATGCTGCATCAACTTTAAGAATGGATTCTGATGCCGTTATTGTTCTTGATCCAATTAATAAGGATGCTATCAAGAGCGCTATTGAAGCAGGTAATAAAAATTGGGTGGGTGGAAATTGTACGGTCTCTCTGATGTTATTGGCAATCCATGGTTTAATTAAAGAAAATTTAGTTGAATGGGTTTCATCTATGACCTACCAGGCTGCTAGTGGCGCTGGAGCTCAAAACATGAAAGAGCTCTTAATTCAAATGGGAGAGCTGTCAGAATCTTTAGATAAAATAAAAACCAATACAAATATCCTTGATTTAGATAAGGAAGTGCAGCTGATAATGAATTCTGACAGATTTACCAAAAAATTATTTTCAGCACCGCTTGCGGGAAGCTTGATTCCATGGATTGATGAAAAGTTAGAGAGTGGGCAAAGTAGAGAGGAATGGAAAGGCAGTGTTGAGACTAATAAAATTTTAAAATCAAATGGGCATAAACCCTTCAGCGTTGATGGTTTGTGTGTTCGAATTGGAGCGATGAGGTCACATAGTCAAGCTTTAACAATTAAATTAAATAACGATTACACAATTGAAAAAATTGAAGAATTAATAGCTTCTGCAAATCCTTGGATTAATTTTATTCCAAATGAAAAGGAGGAATCAATAAAAAACTTAAGTCCTGCTGCTGTTTCAGGTAAACTTTCGATTGCTGTTGGAAGAGTAAGAAAATTAAATGTTGGTGAGAATTTAATTTCTGTATTTACAGTTGGTGACCAGTTATTATGGGGAGCAGCAGAGCCGGTAAGGCGTGTGCTTAATATTTTGACAAATAAAACAACATGATAAAGATAAATTTTTTAAAACAAACTTCATTAGCAATAATTT